>JALRGK010000233.1 GCA_023253415.1 Rhodocyclaceae bacterium | reverse complement strand
ATCTTGGCTCCTCGACCTGGGCTCGAACCAGGGACCTACGGATTAACAGTCCGGCGCTCTACCGACTGAGCTATCGAGGAACAGCGGAGCGAATTATAGGGGACTCGATCCCGGATAGCAAGTGTTTTTTGCCAACAACATGCCCGTGGCGGTAAAAACCGGCAGCTCGTCGAGCGCCGTTGTATAACGGGGCGAGCGTCGTGAACAGCTCATGTGCCAATCTGCGTCATCCTGATACCCCATAGAGGCTACGCGGATACGATCACGTCCGTAACGTTGATTGATCCGATCCATCGCATCCATGAGTTGAGTGCTACCTGACCGGTGACTCGTCGAGAGTAGATCTGGCTGATAACAGGTCGCTGCAACAATGCCACCAAGTACGACACCTGCTTTTTTATAGCCGTGCTCCGGACGATAGATTTCATCCAAACCAGCCAGCGTTGCGGCCACGATTTCTCTGGTGTCATCGGTCGGCTCATCCAGCATGACTATCGTGGCACGGGCCGCACCGGCCTCTGCCTCGTTGAACCGGTTGCCGGTGATATAAACCTGGATGGAACCCGCCAGAGAACCGTCTTCACGTAGACGTTCGGCAGCCCGTGTGGCAAAGGTCGATAGTGCTTCAATGAGATCGGCTTGCCGATTGACGGCACGGCCGAAGGATCGCGAGGCGATAATCTGTTGGCGTGCCTTGGGCCTTGTTTCAAGATCGATACAGGGTTGTCCAGCGAGTTCGGCCCGCGTACGCATCAATGTGACTGAAAAGTGTTTGCGTAGCATCGCTTCCGGTGCTTTCAGCAGATCACCGACCGAGCGGATAGCTTTGTCGCCCAGGGCGTTAGCGGTACGCCGGCCGATGCCCCAGACACTGTTCACGGGCATATCCAGCAACTGCTTCTGACGGCGCGGAGAGGTCGGGGAGCTCAAATCACAAACGCCGGAAGGTATCTGTTGATCTTTGGCCATCTGGTTGGCCAGTTTGGCGAGCGTTTTTGTTGTACCCAGCCCCACACAAACGGGCAGGCTCAGACATTGCCAGAGATGCTGCCGGATTTTAATGGCCTGGTTAATGGCGCTTGCCGCATTGAAACTGCTGAAGTCAAGGAAGCATTCATCGATGGAGTAGATTTCCTGACCATCGGCCATATCGCGCATGAGGCTCATGGCTCGGTGGCTCATGTCGGCATACAGGGCATAGTTGGAGGAAAGCGCGATGCCCCCCTGTGCCTCGAATTCGCGCCGTATCTTGAAGTAGGGTGCCGCCATAGGGATGCCAGCCATCTTGGCTTCCGCGGATCGGGATACCACGCAACCGTCGTTATTGGACAGGACAACGACCAATCTGCCCCGAAGTCCGGGGTTAAAGGCTTGCTCACAGCTCACGTAAAAGTTGTTGCAATCCACCAACGCCAAACGGCGGCCGAGGGACAGAGGTAGGCTCATGCAGCTTGCCCGGCAGGTCGCTTACGGCGGCCGCTGGCTCGGAGATCGTGAATCACGCGGATCACAACGCCCCAGATGCGGACTTCGTCCCCTTCTTGAATAGGAATAGGCGGGTAATCCGGGTTAGCCGGCATTAGAAAATCACCCTGTGCTTTGCGAACAAGGCGTTTCACCGTAAAAGAGCCGTGCATATCCGCCACGACGACGTCGTCATGCCGTGGCGTGAGCGAACGATCCACAATCATCAGATCCCCATCAAGAATTCCCAGATCCTGCATGCTGTCGCCTTCTGCCCAGGCACAGAAGGTGCTAGCCCGGTTTTCTACCAGGGTATTCAGATCCAGGCCGGGTTCGGCATGGTCGTCGGCCGGACTGGGAAATCCAGCACGCACCCCGGTAGCAAAAACAGGCAACTCGAGAGGGCTTGCGCTCTGTTGCAAGGGCAGGGGTTCAATCGGGGGTTCGGGAAACGTGGTCGCCATCAGGAACGCGCGTACGGATTCGATGCGACTGAGTGGTATACGCATCGGTCGCGTCGATTCTTTGAAAAGGGCTTTGCGACCTGCACCGGCACGGGCACCGCCATGTTTTTTGCTTGGGGTATTCATCACTGCTATCTTGAATATGTAACATATCCAAGAATATCAAATCGCGAACCGCTCTGACAAGCGATGGATGTTCTGTCTGACGGTAGAATGTCGCTATGTCTTTGTTCAATCGCCATCGTCTGGCTGCCTGGAGGCAGGCTCTCGGACAAATCACCGCGCGCTGGAAGCAGCAACTTCAGCAAACCAATTGGTCAGATCTGGCCCGTACAGCGCCAGGTCTTTTACGTGCTACCGCTCACCATCATGTCGCCGCCTTCAAGGCGCGCAGTCGCCGCGACCAGTGGCTCATCGGCGGCGGGGCTTTCATTCTGGTCCTAAGCAGTTTTGTGCTGATCGGCTATCTGAATGGTGATGGCAGCCCACTGAAGCGTGGTCGTCCACCCATACCCGTAGCGGTACAGGCCGTTACCGAGGGCGTGTTCCCGATTCTGGTCGATGGTCTGGGTACCGTCACGGCCCGTCGTGAAGTGGTGATTCGTACCCGGCTGGATGGCCAGCTGGACAAGGTATTGTTTCAGGAAGGACAGATGGTTAAGGCTGGCGACTTGATCGCGGTTGTTGATCCGCGCGTTTATGAAGCCAAAGTCATGCAGGCCAAAGGCAAACTGGAGCAGGACGAAGCCCTGTTGCGCGATCACCGGATCAAGCTCAAACGCTATCAGACACTGTACAAACAGGATTCGATCGCCCGTCAGGATCTAGACTCCCAATCAGCACTGGTGCAGCAGTTTGAAGGGGCGGTCGAAGCAGACAAAGGAGCCCTGGAAGATGCTAAAACCCAACTCTCCTACACGCAGATTACCGCGCCTTTTGACGGCCGACTGGGTCTGCGTAAAGTGGATGCCGGTAATATCGTCAAAACCAGCGATGCCAATGGGATTGTCACGCTGACCCAGGTGCAACCGATTGACGTACTGTTTACGATTCCTTCGGATCAGTTGCCCAAAATCCTAGCCCGTTTCAATGCGGGGGATACCATGCCCGTATCTGCCTATGATCGCAACTTCAGAAATATCATTGCGGCGGGTGTGCTGAAATCGATTGACAACGTGATTGATGCAACGACCGGTATGGTCAAATTGAAGGCTGAGTTTACCAATGACGACAACGTGCTGTTCCCGAACCAGTTCGTGAACGCCCGGCTTCTGGTCGAGGAGCGTGACAAGGCAATTATTGCGCCGAGCAATGCGATCCTGCGGGGCAGTCAGGGTACTTATGTCTACGTGGTGGCCGCAGATAATACGGTTGCTGCACGCACTGTCAAAGTGGGTGGTACACAAGCAGCACAGACAGAAGTTGTGGAGGGCTTGACGCCCGGCGACTCTGTCGTCGTGGATGGTTTTGACAAGTTGAAGCCGGGCGCTAAAGTCAGCGTCGTGCAGCGACCCGCCCGGTGAATCCCTCTCGTCTTTTTATTCTCCGGCCGGTAGCCACCTCGTTACTGATGGTCGCTATTTTGCTGGTGGGGTTGATTGCCTACCGGCTGTTGCCGACCTCGGCATTGCCGGAAGTCGACTACCCGACCATTCAGGTCAATACGTTTTATCCGGGTGCCAGCCCGGAAGTCATGACCGGTTCAGTGACGGCACCGTTAGAGCGGCAATTTGGTCAGATGCCGGGCCTGGAGCAGATGACGTCGACCAGTTCGACAGGCAGTTCCGTCATTGTGTTGCGCTTTACGCTCGATATGGCGCTGGATGTGGCGGAACAGCAGGTACAGGCGGCGATCAACGCGGCAACAAATCTGCTACCCAAGGACTTGCCCACGCCACCGATCTACAGCAAGGTAAACCCGGCAGATGCGCCGATTCTGACCCTGGCGATTACATCGCCGACGCTGCCAGTGACGCGGCTGCATGATCTGGTTGAAACCCGTTTAGCCCAGAAGATTTCTCAGGTCAGCGGTGTCGGACTTGTTTCCTTGAGTGGTGGCCGCCGACCGGCGGTACGGATTCAGGTCAACCCGACCGCGCTGGCGGCCATGAATCTGAGTTTTGAAGATTTACGAACGGCCATTGGCAATACCAACGTGAATGACCCCAAAGGCAGTTTTGATGGTGAATTGCGTGCAGTCACCATTGATGCCAACGATCAGTTGAAATCGGCAGAAGAGTATCGAAACGTGATTGTCGCCTGGCGCAACGGGGCACCCGTTCGCCTAAGTCAGGTTGCCGAGGTCGGCGAGGGTGCCGAGAACGCCTATCTTGCTGCCTGGGTGAACCGGCAACCGGCCGTGATCCTCAATGTGCAACGCCAACCCGGTGCCAACGTCATTGAAGTTGTTGATCGCATTAAAGCCTTGTTGCCACAGTTGCAGGCCAGTCTGCCGGCTGCCGCTGAATTGAAGGTGCTGACAGATCGCACCATCACGATTCGCGCTTCGGTCAACGATGTCCGTTCCGAGCTGATGCTGGCAATTGCCCTCGTGGTGATGGTGATCTACCTGTTCCTGCGCAGCATTCCGGCCACCATTATTCCTTCGGTGGCTGTCCCGCTGTCGTTGATCGGTACCTTCGCCATCATGTACCTGGCAGGGTTCTCCATCAACAATCTGAGTCTGATGGCGCTGACCATCGCAACGGGTTTTGTGGTTGACGATGCGATTGTGATGATTGAAAACATCGCTCGTCACCGTGAACTCGGAGAGTCGCCGCTGGATGCCGCACTCAACGGTGCCCGCGAAATCGGCTTTACGATTATTTCTCTCACCATCTCGCTGATTGCCGTGCTCATTCCTCTGCTATTCATGACTGATGTCGTGGGTCGGTTATTCCGTGAATTTGCCATTACGCTGGCGGTTGCGATTCTGATCTCGGCGTTTATTTCGCTGACGCTCACACCGATGATGTGTGCCAAACTGCTCAAGGAGGATGAGCGGCTGGTCAAGCATGGTGCATTTATGCGTTGGGTCGGGGAAGCCTTTGATCGCATGATTGCCCGTTACGAAGTGGCATTGAACTGGGTACTGGACCGTCAGAAGCTCACTTTACAGGTGGCCATTGGTACGCTGGTGCTAACCGTATTGTTGTATCTGCTTATTCCTAAAGGGTTTTTCCCGGTCGAGGATACCGGAGTCATTCAGGGCGTCACCGAAGCAGATCAGACGGTTTCCTTCGAGGCGATGTCGCTTCGCCAGCAGGCAATTGCTGACGCCATTCTGGCCGATCCATCGGTTGAAAGCCTATCGTCGTTTATTGGCATCGATGGCACCAACACCACGCTAAATAGCGGTCGCATACAGATTAATCTCAAGCCGATAGCTGACCGGGATGATCGGGTTGAAGCCATCATTAACCGCTTGCTGGTTCGCACACAGAACATTCCCGGTATCAGTCTGTTCCTGCAGCCAGTACAAGATCTCACGATCGAAGATCGGGTCAGCAAAAACCGCTATCAGTTCACGCTAGAAGGACCGGATGAGACCAGCATCATCCAAACAACCCAGCGCCTCGTTGAGCGCCTACGTCAGTCGCGACGTCTGGCAGACGTCAGCAGTGATTTGCAAACCCGTGGATTACAGGTTTATGTCGATATCGACCGTGACACGGCAGGCCGACTTGGCGTGAGCGTCGATGCCATCGATAACGCGCTATACAACGCTTACGGACAACGCCTGATATCAACGATCTATACCCAGTCCAACCAGTACAGGGTTGTACTTGAAGTTGCACCAGACTTTAAGCTAGACCCCAAATCGCTGCAGCAACTTTATGTCCCATCACTCAACGGTCAGCAGATTCCCATGAATGTCCTGGCCCAGATCCGGGAAGCGGAAACCACGCTGGCCATCAATCATTACAGCCAGTTTCCTGCGTCAACCATCTCCTTCAATCTGCCTACAGGTGTATCACTGGGCAATGCAGTCGATGCCGTCCGTGAGGCAGAGGCCGAAATAGGGTTGCCGATGGGGATCAGAAGTCATTTCCAAGGGGCGGCCAAAGCCTTTGAATCATCACTTAGCAGCACGGTACTCTTGATCCTCGCCGCCATCGTGACCATGTACATTGTTCTGGGGGTGCTTTATGAAAGTTATATCCACCCGATTACAATTCTCTCGACACTACCATCGGCCGGTGTTGGTGCTTTGCTTTCACTGATGCTGACTGGCAACGATCTGGGGATCATCGGCATTATCGGCATCATTCTTCTGATCGGTATCGTGAAGAAAAACGCCATCATGATGATCGACTTTGCGCTGGATGCCGAGCGCAGGGAAGGGTTGTCACCGCGCGATGCGATTCATCAAGCTTGCCTCCTGCGCTTCCGCCCGATTCTGATGACGACCATGGCAGCGCTGCTGGGTGCGTTGCCGCTCATGCTGGGTGGTGGTATCGGAAGCGAACTACGCCAACCACTGGGGATTGCCATGGTGGGTGGCCTATTGTTAAGCCAACTCCTCACGTTGTTCACAACACCGGTGATCTATCTGTATTTTGATCGACTGGCCTGCCGTATCAAGGCGCGCACTGGCTGGGATTTAAACGCTGCTCCGACTTCTGACACCAAGGCTGGCGATACGTTGTGAACTGGTTGCGGCTATTTGTTGAACGCCCGATTGCCACAACCCTGCTGGTGATGGCTGTCACGATTTCGGGCGTTATCGGCTTTCTGCAACTGCCTGTGGCACCATTACCCCAGGTTGATTTTCCGACGATTTCCGTGCGCGCTGCACTGCCAGGCGCTAGCCCGGAAACGATGGCATCAAGTATTGCCACGCCCCTGGAGCGGTCGTTGAGTCGTATTGCCGGCATCACGGAAATGACCTCGATCAGCACACAGGGTTCGACCAATATTACCTTGCAGTTCGATCTCGATCGGAATATTGATGGTGCTGCGCGCGACGTACAGGCGGCAATTGTGGCGGCTCGGGCCCTGCTGCCGACCGGATTGCCTTCAAACCCGACCTATCGAAAGGTGAATCCTGCCGACTCGCCCATCATGGTGATGGCTCTGACATCGGAAACCCTGAGTGTGGCTCAGATCTATGATGCGGCCGATTCGGTGTTGGCCCAGAAGCTGGCGCAAGTCAGCGGCATCGGCCAGGTTACTGTGGGCGGCAGTGCTCAACCGGCCGTACGAGTCACTGTTGTGCCAGCGATGATTCAAGCCATGGGCATTAGCACCGAGGATATTCGAAATGCGGTGCTCAAGGCCAATATGAACCTGCCGAAGGGCACGCTGGAAAACGAACACCGTCAATGGCTGGTTCAAGCAAATGATCAGGCAAAAACCGCCGCTGACTACAAACCGGTTATTGTGGTGTGGCGCAATGGTGCCCCTGTACGCCTCGAGGATATCGCGACCGTGAGTGATTCGGTTCAGGATCTCCGCAATATCGGCCTGACCAACGGCAAGCGCTCGGTCATGCTCATCCTGTACCGGCAACCGGGTGCCAATATTATTGAAACGGTGGCGCGCGTTAAAGCGATCATGCCGCAGCTGGAGGCTTCAATTCCTGCCGGGATCCGCATACAAACCGTCATGGACCGGACCCCCACCATTCGGGCCTCGCTGAAGGAGGTGGAGCGAACGCTCGTCTTGTCCGTGGCGCTCGTCATCCTCGCGGTATACCTGTTTCTTAAGAACGGGCGAGCGACTTTGATTCCCGGTATTGTGGTACCTGTTTCGCTGATTGGCACTTTTGGCGTGATGTACCTGTGCAATTACAGCCTGGATAATTTAAGTCTGATGGCATTAACCATTGCTACGGGCTTTGTGGTGGATGATGCGATTGTCGTTCTGGAGAACATCAGCCGGCACCGCGAAGCAGGCATGCCACTCCGACAGGCGGTACTGCAAGGGACGCGAGAGGTTAGCTTTACGGTGATTTCGATCAGCCTGTCTCTTATTGCCGTATTCCTGCCGATTTTGCTGATGGGCGGGATTATCGGTCGTCTATTCCGGGAATTCGCGGTTGTCCTCTCCATCGCAATTCTGATCTCCATGGTCATTTCACTGACCGTGACGCCCATGATGACGGATATCCTTCTGCGGGAACACGCAGGATCAGCAACCGAAAATAAGATGATTGACCGTCAGCGGTTTGCTCGCCTGCACGCGCTGTACGAAGTATTAGCCCGGATACCCCAGAGATTACAGAGTGGCTTTTCCTATGGTTTTGATAAAACCTATACCGCTTACGCCAAAACGATTGCCTGGGCGCTAGATCATCGCAAACTAATGTTAGCCGGTCTGTTTCTTACCATCGGCCTCAATTTTTACCTCTACAAAGTTGTTCCAAAAGGTTTTTTTCCGCAGCAAGACACCGGACGAATCATGGGGTTCATTCAGGCAGATCAGTCTGTATCTTTCAATACCATGAAGGAGAAACTCGGGAAATTTATCCAGATTATTCAGAATGATCCGGCAGTCGATATGGTTTCCGGTTTTACCGGAGGCTCACAACGTAACAGCGGGATTGTTTTCATTTCTCTCAAACCGCTTAAGGATCGCGACCTCTCGGCTGACGAAGTTGTTAACCGATTACGGCCCAAGCTGGGACGAGAGCCCGGTGCAGGCCTCTTTCTGGTGCCCATGCAGGATATCCGGATCGGTGGTCGGCCCTCTAACGCCCAGTATCAATTTTCACTACAGAGTGACGATATCGAAGAATTGCGCGAATGGGAGCCGAAAATCCGGGCCGCATTAAGCAAGTTGCCGGTACTGGCCGACGTCAACACCGACCAACAGGACCTGGGTCTCCAGACCCGGGTTGAAATTGATCGGGATGCGGCGTTTCGCCTGGGAATCACACCAAAAATGATTGATGCTGCCCTCAACAATCTGTTCGGGCAGCGACAGGTATCAGTCATTTACAACCCGTTAAACCAGTACCGTGTAGTTCTCGAGGCAGCACCCGAGTATACGGAGTCAGCTCAATCACTAGACCGAATGATGTTGACGGTTCCTGCAACGTCAACAGCCCCCGCGAGACAGGTTGCATTAAGTAGTGTGGCACACCTCGTTCCCGAGAAGACCCCATTGGCGGTCAACCATGAGGGGGCTTTTGTGGTGTCGACGCTTTCGTTCAATTTGCCGCTGGGTGTTTCTTTATCACAAGCAACAGAATCGATTCAGCAGACTTTGTTTGATCTTGGTGTTCCGGAGTCGATCCGCGGGACATTCTCCGGTAGCGCCAAAGCTTTCCAGGCCTCTCTGAAGTCTCAGCCAATCCTGATTCTCGCGGCCATTATTGCTGTCTACCTGGTACTGGGAATGCTCTACGAGAGCCTGATTCACCCACTGACCATTCTCTCGACACTGCCATCTGCGGGCGTTGGCGCTTTACTGGCTATTCTGCTGACGGGCACCGACTTTAATATCATTTCTCTCATCGGCGTTATTCTGCTGATCGGCATTGTTAAGAAAAATGCCATCATGATGATCGATTTTGCCATTTCCGCGCAGCGTGCCGGCACGCCAGCACGTGATGCCATCCATCAGGCCTGTTTGTTGCGCTTCCGCCCGATTCTAATGACGACGTTCGCCGCGCTATTTGCAGCAGTGCCGCTAGCAATCGGACAGGGTGATGGGGCCGAATTGCGGGTCCCCCTGGGTGTCGCTATCGTTGGGGGGTTAATTCTCAGCCAATTGCTGACGCTTTACACCACGCCCGTCGTTTTTCTATCACTCGACCGGTTTACTCGCCAGGGAAGGGCGAGGCGCCTTCAGGCTAGAATAGCCGGTGAGCAGACTTCAACATGACTAGACATTCACCGTTTCCTCGTAATCAGGCTTATTGGTTGATCATCTGTAGCCTGATGCTGGCCGGCTGTGCAGTTGGGCCGGATTATGAGCGACCTCAAGCGCCGGTATCTGCAGCGTTCAAACCCGCACCGGGTTGGAAAATTGCAGCCCCAGAGGATGACGTGAGCAAGGGCGAGTGGTGGAAAATTTTCCGCGACCCGGTGCTCAATGATTTGATGGCGCAAATCGAGCCGAATAACCAGAACGTGGCACTCTATGTGGCGCGGGTTCGCCAGGCGCAGGCCCAGGCATCCAGTGCTTCGGCCGCGCGCTACCCAACATTGAACTTTTCAGGGCAGGGGGGGCGAACGGGGTCAGCCGGTTCAGGCAACCTGATCAACCCGGCCGATGGCACCATCGATAATGGCAGCATCAACAATGCCGTTAACTTCCAGCTCGGGTTAAGCTGGGACGCCGACATCTGGGGTAAATTACGCCGTAACGTCGAATCAAAAGATGCTGCATTTGTTGCCAGTGTTTCCGACCTGGAAAATGCGCGACTTTCCATGCAGGCGCAACTGGCACAGTCCTACTTTACGGTACGTTCACTCGATTCGCTGAAAGTTCTGTACACAGACACGACAGAACAGAACCGCAAAAGCGTCGAGATCACCCGTAATAACTTTGAAGTCGGCGTTAAGGCCAAACAGGATCTGATTAATGCCACGATGCAGTATCGCTCAACAGAAGCACGCATGGTGGCGGTGGAAGCCAACAGAGCCACACAAGAAGCCATTATTGCAACATTGATCGGCAAGCCCGCCTCCGAATTTTCTCTGGCGTTCAACCCGTTACCGGGTCGTGCAGACCTGACCGTGCCCGTGGTACCGGCCGGACTTCCCGCGCAATTACTGGAAAGACGTCCAGATATCGGGGCTGCAGAGCGACGTATGGCGGCCGCCAATGCGCAGATTGGCTATCAGAAAGCCGCTTATTTCCCGAGTCTGACCTTAAACCCTTCGGGGTTACCGGGTAATAACGTGGGGTTTCAGGGCAGTTCCTTCAGCCAGTTGTTCAGCGCGCCGTTCCTCTTCTGGGGCATTGGTCCAAGCCTGGCCATGACCGCCCTGGATTTCGGGACACGTGCGGCCGCAGTCGAACAGGCCCGTGGTGCCTACGATGAAAGCGTTGCTACCTACCGTCAGACTGTACTGACAGCCATTCAGGAAGTCGAGACCCAGTTAGCGACGTTGCGTGTCAAAGAAAACGAGGCTGTCTCTCAAGATGAGGCCGCCGACATGGCAGACCGTGCTGTGGTCATCTCGTTGAACCGCTACAACGCAGGGATCGATAGTTATACCAACGTGGTGGTTGCCGTAAACCAGGCGCTGAGTAATCGAGAGCGTTCCATACAAATCGCCAATGAGCGCCTTACAGCCAGTATTCAACTCATTAAGGCGATTGGTGGCAGCTGGGATCCACCTGGCGCTGATGTCGCCAGCGTTAAAACATCAGCGACATCAGTCCCGGCGGAGCGACAACAGCAACAAAACGCTCAACAGCAACAGCCCGATCAGCGACCAGGCGGGTAAGGGCAGGCCGAAGAGAGGGGGAATCGGGTCCGAACAGAGTCCCAGCGCAACAAAAACCTTGGGAAACCATTGTGCCGTTGGCAAACTATTCAGAAAAAGCTCAATCGGGTCTCGCCCACAGAGAATTTCCGGATGGCTTAACACCCACAGATTACGAATGGCGGCTATAACGCCGCTTAGGCCGGCGAGCAATCCGGTAAAGACCATCAACCACCGAATGGGCCTAAACGGTAGAATCATCGCAATTAATGCGGACAACCCCATGAATACAAAGGCATATCGTTGGATAATGCACATGGTGCAAGGCTGTAACCCTTTGCCATGTTGCATGTACAGCGCTACCAACAAAGCGCCGGCAGATGCAGTGAATACGAACAGGTTAAATACCAGTGGCTTTATCTTCATGATATTGCAGTAATTTCTGATCATTCGAATTATAAGCGCCGAGCGCCAGATACCGACAACAGATGCCTCAAATCCTCTACAACGATAACGGCTTACTGGTCGTTTGCAAGCCGGCTGGCTTACTGTCGCAGCCAGGTCGCCGCCCCGAAAAATGGGATAGCGTTATTACACGTTTAAAACCAGCTTATCCTGATGCAGTTGTCGTACATCGACTTGATGAACCAACCTCTGGCCTCATGATGCTGGCGCTCGGTCAGGCCATGAGCAGTGGGCTTAGCAAAGCCTTCCGCGAGCGGCTCGTTCATAAGCGCTATGAAGCGATTGTGGATGGTCTGATAAAAGATGATCAGGGCAGCATTGATTTCCCGTTAATCGCCGATTGGCCAAACCGACCACGGCAAAAAATTGATTTCGAGACTGGCAAACCCTCATTGACTCATTTTCAGGTGCTGGAACGTAACGTAGTAGAAAACTGGACGCGGGTGGATCTGGAACCGTTTACTGGTCGATCGCATCAACTGCGGATGCATCTTATGGCGGTTGGCCATGCCATTCTGGGAGATCCACTGTACGCCAGCCCTGAAATACTGGCCCGGGCACCGCGTATGTACCTTCACGCACGACATCTGTCATTTGCACATCCGATAACAGGAGACACCATGGTATTTGATTCAGCCGTGCCGTTCTGACGGCACCATGATCCCCCAACCGCCACACCGAATACACGCATAATGTTTATTATGTAAAGTACGGTGTGGAAGTAAAGGGGGACTCGAATCTCCCCCCTGACCTACATCCAACCCGACGCGCATTGGTGCGCACAAATCAGATTCGGGCGATTTAACGAACTTCGTTGATACAGCTGAAAGTCATCGTAAACATCCCCTGACGCTGTGTGGGCTCCTGTGGTTGGTCATAGCTCACGACTTTGACTTGTTGCTTGTTATCTGCACAGTAGTTCTTCGCGGCATCTTTGATGTCATCAATCGCTGGATCAGGAATGTGTTCTGCAGCCGCTTGAGTGGGCTGGCTTTTCTCGCTCACTGAATAAAGGTTGTCGCCAATCCTGCTAACACCCGGCCCACCGCAGGCCGACAGCGACAAGGCCAGCAATATACCGGTACCGATGAACTTACGCATTGACCTGCTCCTTTTTTTTAGCGTCTTACACATTAACAGCAAGCCAACAAAAGAAAAAGGCCAGTACCGAAGCACTGGCCTTTCTATTTGGAGCGGCAGAAGAGTCTCGAACTCTCGACCTATACCTTGGCAAGGTATCGCTCTACCAACTGAGCTACTGCCGCAAAAACTGCTTACGAAATCCTGGAGGCGCGAGCCGGAGTCGAACCGACCTACACGGATTTGCAATCCGGTGCATAACCGCTTTGCTATCGCGCCCTGGGTACTTCTGAATTAAAAAGGGAAAGCGCTGCTTTCCCTTCTTTTGAAACTGGAGCGGCAGAAGAGTCTCGAACTCTCGACCTATACCTTGGCAAGGTATCGCTCTACCAACTGAGCTACTGCCGCATCGGAGCCCGAATTATACAGAGATCCGGAAGCGTGGGTCAAGCATTTTATTTCCAGATTTTTTAATCACTTTCTTTCAGATCGGGCCATGCCACGTACAGATAATAAGCCATTGACCAGAGGGTCAAGACAGCTGCAATCCATATCAGCAGCGTTCCCCAGAACAGCATATCCAGCCCGGCAACAACACCCGACTGTAGCAGCATAGGAATGGCCGTCAGCTGGGCTGCCGTCTTGAATTTGCCAATCATGTTAACGGCTACACTCTTCCGTTTACCCATGCTAGCCATCCATTCTCGCAATGCCGAAATGGTAATTTCACGGCCGATGATGATGATGGTTACCAATTCGCTAACACGGCCATCAGCAACCAATAGAATCAGCGCCGTCGACACAATGAGTTTATCTGCAACCGGATCCAGAAATGCGCCGAAATTTGAGGTCTGGTTCCACTTGCGCGCCAGATACCCATCCAGCCAATCGGTGACAGCCGCAACGATAAACAGAACCGCCGAAAGCGTGTTCCTACCCTCCTCGTTGATCGGCAGCACATTTGGCACAAATGCGATAACAAGTAAGGGGATACAGGCGATGCGCGCCCAGGTAAGGATCAGTGGCAGATTCATGACGCTATTATCAGCCATCTTGCAGCGCTTCGTGAACCCGTTGCGCTAATTCGGGACTCATGCCAGGTACATTGGCGATGGCATCAACGCTGGCGACTTTGATATCCGATACGCTGCCAAAGCAGCTAATCAGGGCTTTACGCCGTTTGGGGCCGATTCCGGGTATATCGTCCAAACGCGAACTGATGCGCGCCTTCTGCCGACGCCCACGATGGCCAGTCAGTGCAAAGCGGTGTGCTTCATCGCGGATTTCCTGTACCAGGTGCAGGCCAGGATTATCTGGATCCAGATGCAGGGGCTCACGTTCGTCAGAAAAGACTAGCGATTCCAGACCAGGTTTTCGACCGAGGCCTTTGGCAACACCAACGATGGGTTGATCACTCAAGCCCAGCTCGGAAAGCGCTTCGAAGGCTTTGCTGACCTGCCCTTTGCCGCCATCAATGAGAAGTAGATCGGGACGAGTCGCTTCTGTGGATAGTCCCGCCTGCTCGATGGGTTTGTAGCGCCGGTAAACAGCCTGATGAATGGCCGCATAATCGTCGCCGGGCGTAATGTCGGTGATATTGAAGCGCCGGTACTCGCTGCGGCGCATCCCCCCGCCCGACTTGTCATCGTGTATCCACACAACGCAACTCGCCACAGCTGCCTCGCCCTGTGTGTGGCTGATGTCAAAGCATTCGATCCGTTGCAGTTGCTCAATGGCGAGCCCCGCCTGCTGTAATGACCGTAGAAGTTCAGACTGACGCTTGCCCTGCAGGGTTTGCATCTGGCGGCGTTGCGTCAGTGCCAGACCCGCATTCGTGACCGCCAACTCAACCCAGGCCTTGTGCTGGGCATAGTGTGGTAATGCCATCGGTAGCGGCCGCCCGAGTATCCCTGCCAACGTTTCCGTAACGGCGTCATCAACCGGCACATTGACCAGTACACGCCCAGGTGCCGGGTGCACGGCGTAGTGCGCCTCAACAAAGGCAGAGAGCACTTCGCTCAGAGTCGCCTTGTCCAGCTCCAGCTGGTGACTGTTCTGGGGAAACTGCGGCCGATCCCCCAGGTGTCGACCACCACGCACCATGGCCAGATTGACGCAGAGGCTACCGGCCTGCGCTACGGCCACAATGATGTCGACATCCTCCGCCTGATGACTATCCATGATCTGCGTATCCTGTGCGTGATGCAACGCCTGGATCTGATCGCGGAATTGGGCCGCCTGTTCGAAGGCCAAAGCCTCTGATGCCTGGGTCATCAGGTTGGTCAGCCGCTGGGTGACTTCCTGGTGCCTTCCCTGCAGGAACAAACCGGCCGCTTTTACGTCTTCAGCATAATCGGCGGCACTGATTTTGCCGGCACAAGGTCCGGAGCACCGCTTGATCTGATAGAGCAGACAAGGTCGGGTACGGTTGTTAAACACAGACGCTTCACAGGTGCGCAGTCTGAAGATCTTTTGCAGCAAATGGACGGCTTGACGTACCGACCACGCATTGGGGTACGGCCCGAAGTATTCGGCTGTATTCGAGAGCGCGCCACGATGCAAGCCGATCATGGGCCAGGGTTCGCGGGTCAGACGAATATACGGGTACGACTTGTCATCACGGAACAGGATATTGTATTTAGGCGCCAGTTCCTTGATCAGGTGGTTTTCGAGGAGTAGTGCTTCCGATTCAGAGGGCGTCGGCGTCACTTCCAGTCGCGCAACCTTGCTCACCATCAGTGCGATACGTGGGCTGCTCAGATTCTTGGCGAAATAGGAGGAAACACGGTTCTTGAGATTCCGTGCTTTGCCCACATAGAGCACCAGACCATCTTCGGCCAGAAAACGATACACCCCCGGCCGCTCAGGCAGCGTGCGTACCTGATCCTGCAGGGGGTGGGTCATGATGGGTCGCGGTGTTCAGAGGGTCTGAATCAGCTTCAGTGCCGCCTGATACGCGGGGTGGGCCTCGA
>JALRGK010000190.1 GCA_023253415.1 Rhodocyclaceae bacterium | reverse complement strand
CCCAGCGTATCGCGTAGTACCGCCGCCAGCCGTGACATCGCAGCCTGTTCAATCGGGGTGTTGAGAATCGCCAGTGCCAGTGGCGCCCAGAAATCACGGATCAGTGTGGATGGTTGATGTCGTGCGATTAACCATTGCTGTACCGTCTGTGCCGGCATCACCTGCCAACCTCGCCATTGCAGTGCCAGCAGGGCTTGTAACAGGCGTAACCGTTCTCCCCAGCGAAACCCGCGGGCGTTCAGCAGTGCAACAAGCAAACCCGCGCGTCCGTCTCGACCTGCCAGTGAGAGCTGGCGGTTGCCATCCGTATAATTGAACGGCGTCTGGGGTAACGTGACACCGACTTCATTGCACAGGGTGTTCAGTGAACGACAACCCGCCAGCATCAGATGCTGACCATTGTCACGCCAGACGGCTTGCGCTTGGTGATCGACAAGCGGTGCACGTCGCGCGCGGCCACCGGGTTCCGGCGCCGACTCGTAAATGATGGGGCGTAAACCCGACCGGGCCAGCCGCAATGCACAGGAAAGACCGGCCCAGCCACCGCCGACAATCGCCACCGAAGGGCGTTTGTCTGGCACGTTTTGCGCCACGTCAGCCATGACGCAGCCCACGCATCAGTATTTGAACCAGGTCTTGAGGGCTAGCCACAGTTTCCGTAATGGTGGCAGCGACGTTTTTTGCTTGAGCACCTGATAGCCGTCTTTGCTGATCTCGTCGAGCAGCGTGCGGTACACCGCCGCCATAATGAGACCCGGTCGCTGTGCCGAACGGTCGGTAACGGGCAGGGTAGACAGCGCCTTATCGTAGTACGACTGGGCACGCTCACCTTGAAACTGCATCAAAGCCAGAAACGCCGGCGTTTCTCGCGCATTCATAATATCGGCAGCGGGTACATTAAAGCGCTGCAGTTCGTCCACCGGCAGATAGATCCGGCCGCGACGCGCGTCTTCGCCCACGTCACGAATGATATTGGTCAGTTGCAGGGCCGTGCCCAGTTCCGTGGCATAGCGCAACGTCTTACGATCCGTCACCCCGAAAATCTCGGCTGACAAAAGCCCAACGACACCGGCCACCCGATAGCAATACAGTGACAGTGATTTGAAATCCGGATAGCGGCTGTATTCCAGATCCATCGCCATGCCATCAATGATCTCGGTAAAGTACTCTAGTGGCAGATCAAACCGTTGGCGTACCTCCTGCAAAGCACGCATCACGGGGTGCGTGGGTTGTGGGTGGTCGGGTGGCGATGCCAGTAATGCCACCTCTTGCCGCCACCAGTTCAGCTTGGCGGCAGCAATGGCCGGGTCTTCGCACTCATCCACCACATCATCCACCTCCCGGCAGAAGGCATACAGCGCGTGAATGGCCTGTCGCTTTTCCGGCGGCAGAAACAGAAACGCGTAATAGAACGAGGTGCCGCTCTCGGCAACCTTCTGCTGGCAGTAGTCGTGGTTATTCATTGAGTGAGATTGTAGAGCACGCAGAGCCGATGTGGCTGCTTATGCGCTAAAGCATGGCAAGCCAGTCTCGCCAACCCAGTGTGGGGCGGTGGTCATAAACATCACCCCGCACGGCATCAATACGCGTCAGAATCCGTCGGCCACCAGCTACCGTGAGGCGCAGTTCCTGCCCAATCCGCCAGGATTGCCGGCCGAGTAGGGCCGGCAAGGCCGCGCCCAGATCAAACAGCCCGCGCACTCGATCTGTCTGGAAGCGCATGAATTCTGCCCAGCGCAGCGGGTCACGGCGAATGCCAGACCCCGAAATAACATCGTTGTCGCTGTAACCCCACAGCGCCAGCTCATCCTGCGGCAGATAAATCCGGGCGTTGGCGCCTTTGGCCGCATCAATCGCCACATCCTGCCAGTGATTCGTTAGCTGTAATGCCGTACATATGGCATCTGACATCGCCAGATGTTCGGGGGTTGCCGCATCGAATAGAAATAGCATCAAGTGTCCGACCGGGTTGGCCGAACGACGGCAGTAATCCAGCAGATCGGCATAGGTGGCATAGCGCGTCTGTTGCACATCCTGCATAAAAGCCGACAACAGGGCATGGCAGGGGGCCAGCGGTAGACCGATGCGTTCGTGTTCGACTCGTAACGGCTCGAAGATGGGTGCCAGTTCAGCTATCACGGGCCGGCCAGCGGCGATATCGGTCAGCGCGGCATCGTAGGCCTGTAACTGTGCCTGCCGCATTCCTGCC
>JALRGK010000140.1 GCA_023253415.1 Rhodocyclaceae bacterium | reverse complement strand
TTTTGTCGAGCGTGTCTGGTTGCTTGACACCCGTTGGCAGTCAGCCGAGCAGAGTACGCTGCAGTCGTATGTCACACAGGATCAGCAGTCATTACAGTTGGCCGGCTGGGTAGTCTGGCGGGTTGCTGATCCACAGCGTTTTAGCATGGCAACCGCCAGTGGCAAGAACGGTATCGAAGAACGCGTCTTCGGTGCTCTCGGTAAATCCTTATCGCCTCTAATCAGTGAAACGACAGCAGCGACAATTGCTGCCGGGCTTTCAACGTCACAGCTGTCGCAATGGCTGGATGCGTTGAATACACAGCTCGAACCGCTGGGGGTTGAAGCGGCACACGTCGGGATTCGCCAGGTAGCTTTCCCGGACGCTTTCAACGAAGCGGTCTATCAGCGCATGGCAGGTGCTCGTCAACAGGCGGAACAACAACTGATCCAGGGTGTTGCCGCCGATGAGCAGCAGTTGGTGGCCTTGCAGACGCAACAGCGTGATACCGTGCTTCAAAAAGCCTATGCGCTGGCACAACAGCAGCGACAGGCGGCGGAGACCCGTCTGGTGAATGCCTATGCCAAACAATACGGTCAGGCGGCTGAATTCCGGAATCGCCTCAATGGATCAGCGCCAGCTACCGCGGCGGCACCCTCAACGGATTCGGCATCGCCTCAGGCGATGACAGAGAACCCTTAATCTTTCTGGAAGGCGCATGAACGACACGATCTGGCTAGCGATTGCCCTGATGCTCGTATTTGAGGGTATGCTCCCATTCATTTCGCCACGGATGTGGCGGGAAACCTTTGAACGCATGCTGCAGCTACGTGATGGACAGATCCGTTTTCTGGGTCTGACAGCCATGCTGGCGGGTGTGCTCATTCTTACTGTCATACGTCAAACATCATGATGAAGTGGTTGTTACCCGAATCCGTTGCTGATGCGCTGCCCGACGAAGCCGCGCGTATGGAAATCCTGCGTCGACGCCTGCTTGATCTCTATCGGACGCATGGCTATGAGCTTGTGCAGCCGCCGCTCATTGAATATCTCGAATCACTGCTGACGGGTGCCGGGCGAGACCTTGATCTGCGTACCTTCAAACTGGTCGATCAGGATTCCGGTCGCATGCTGGGTGTCCGTGCAGATATGACGGCCCAGGTGGCTCGCATCGACGCCCATTTGCTCAACCGCCCGGGTGTAGTCCGACTGTGTTATGCCCATAGCGTGTTACATGCCCAACCGGCCGACATGCAGGCGAACCGTGAGCCATTCCAGCTGGGGGCCGAACTTTATGGGTATGCCGATCTTTCGGCCGACCTCGAAGTGGTGCGCCTGGCCGCAGCCACCCTGCAGGCCGCAGGTGCGCCGGCTGCCCGTATCGATCTGGGGCACATGGGTATCTTCCGTACGCTCATGACACTGGCCGGCGTCGCCGGCGATGGCGAAGAGCTTTTCTTCAAACTGCTGCAGCGTAAGGATGTGCCTGCGCTGGAGAGTGAAACCGCCGAATGGCGTCCGGAACTGCGGGCGGCGTTGCTGGCGCTGCCACGTCTGTATGGTGATCGGTCTGTGCTCGACAAGGCGCGAGATGCCTTGCCGAAGGTACCGGCCATTCACAAGGCGCTGGATGATCTGCAGGCACTGCTTGATCAGGCACCCGACCTGCCGTTGTATTTTGATCTATCGGATCTGCGTGGGTATCACTACCACAACGGTATCGTCTTCGCCGCTTATTGCCAGGG
>JALRGK010000117.1 GCA_023253415.1 Rhodocyclaceae bacterium | reverse complement strand
CACAAAATCAACAACACCATCGGCCAAGCCTTGCTGGCCAAGCGCATGGGTAAACCACGCGTCATTGCTGAAACCGGCGCTGGTCAGCACGGTGTAGCTTCGGCCACGGTGGCGGCCCGCTTTGGCATGAAGTGTGTGGTGTACATGGGCGCCGAGGATGTGGGTCGTCAGTCAGCCAACGTTTACCGGATGAAGCTGCTGGGCGCCGAAGTCGTGCCGGTTGAAAGTGGCTCCAGAACACTCAAAGATGCGCTCAATGAAGCCATGCGTGACTGGGTCACCAATGTCGAAGATACCTTCTACATTATCGGCACCGTCGCCGGCCCGCATCCGTACCCGAAGATGGTGCGCGATTTTAATTCCGTTGTTGGCAAAGAATGTGTCAAACAGATGCCGGAGATGGTCGGGCGGCAGCCGGATGCTGTGATCGCCTGCGTTGGGGGGGGCTCCAACGCCATGGGCATTTTCTATGATTACATCCCCTACGATAACGTCAAGCTGATCGGTGTCGAAGCCGCCGGTGATGGCATCGATACGCCGCGTCATGCCGCTTCGCTACAGCTGGGCAAACCGGGTGTGCTGCATGGCAACCGTACCTACCTGCTGCAGGATGAGAATGGTCAGATCATCGAGACCCATTCGATCTCGGCCGGGCTCGATTACCCGGGCGTTGGCCCTGAACATGCCTGGCTCAAAGACAGTGGCCGCGCCGAGTACGTCGGCGCGACGGATAAAGAGGCGCTGCAAGCATTCCACGACTTGTGCCGCATCGAGGGGATCATTCCTGCACTCGAATCAAGCCACGCGCTGGCCTACGCCGCCAAGCTGGCGCCGACGCTGCCCAGGGACAAGATCCTGCTGGTGAATCTCTCGGGTCGCGGCGACAAGGATCTCCATATCGTTTCCGAAGCCAGTGGTATGGAATTCTATTGTCGCCAGAGTTGCCGAACGGCCTTCGCCAAAGCCGGTATGACCGTCAATGACAGTAATGCGGAGGCTAAATAATGGGCCGCATCGCTGATACCTTTGCTGCACTGGCCCAGCAGGGTCGTAAGGGCCTGATTCCCTACATCATGGCCGGTGATCCGTCACCCACCTTGACGGTGGATCTCTTGCATGCGCTGGTTGAGGGCGGGGCTGATGTCATTGAACTCGGTGTGCCGTTTTCCGATCCGATGGCCGATGGCCCGGTGATCCAGCGCGCTGCCGAACGTGCGATTGCCCAGGGTGTTGGTCTGCGCCAGACGCTGGCGATGGTGGCCGAATTCCGCAAGACGAACGACAGTACGCCGGTTGTGCTGATGGGGTATGCCAATCCGATCGAATGCATGGGCCAGGCTGCCTTTGTTGCTGCCGCCAAATCCGCCGGCGCTGACGGCGTGCTGGTTGTCGATTACCCGCCGGAAGAGTCCGATGTTTTTGCCCAGCAGCTGCGTGCTGTGGATATGGATCCGATCTATCTGTTGGCACCAACGTCAACCGAGGAGCGGATTGCCGCGGTAGCCAAGGTGGCCAGTGGCTATTTGTACTATGTGTCCCTGAAGGGTGTGACGGGTGCTGGGCACCTGGATCTGCATGAAGTGTCACAACGGATTCCGCAAATCCGCCAGCGTACTGGTTTGCCGGTGGGTGTGGGTTTTGGGATTCGTGATGCCAGCACGGCGCAGCGTCTGGCCGGTATGGCCGATGCCGTGGTCGTGGGGAGCCGTCTGATCGATGCGATCACCGATGTGCCACAGGGCGATGCCAAAGCCGCGCTGTTGGCCGTGATGAAGGATATCCGTGCCGGGGTTGACCATGCGGGTCAGCCTGCGATGAAGTAATCGAAGAGATTCTGCTTGAGGAGCATACGATGAACTGGGTTAACAAACTGCTGCCGCCGAAGATCAAGCGTGCCGATGGCCAGCGCAAAAATGCATTGCCAGAGGGTCTCTGGTGCAAATGCCCCAACTGCGAAGCCGTGCTGTACACCGCAGATCTGGAAGCCAACATGCAGGTCTGCCCAAAATGTAACCACCATCATCGTCTGAAGGCCCGTGCCCGCCTTGATATGCTGATGGATGCGCACGGCCGTGCCGAGATCGGTGCGGATGTGCGCCCGACCGATGCACTCAAGTTCGTGGATAGCCGTCCGTATCCGGTGCGTGTGGAAGAAGCCCAGAAGCAGACGAGCGAGACCGATTCGCTGGTCGTTATGCAAGGGACGATCCATGCAGAGCCGGCTGTGGTTGCCTGCTTCGAATTCGAGTTCATGGGTGGCTCCATGGGTTCTGTGCTGGGTGAGCGCTTTGTACGCGGCGTGCGCGCTGCGATCGAAAATAAAACGGGTTTTGTCTGTATTACGGCCTCGGGCGGCGCCCGCATGCAGGAAGGTCTGTTTTCGCTGATGCAGATGGCCAAGACAACGGCCGCGATCTCCGAACTGGCGCGTCATGGCCTGCCGTTTATTACCGTATTGACTGATCCCACCATGGGTGGGGTATCGGCCTCTTTCGCCTTTGTGGGCGATGTCGTGATTGCTGAACCGAACGCCCTGGTGGGCTTTGCTGGCCCCCGTGTCATTGAACAAACCGTCCGCGAAAAATTGCCGGAAGGTTTCCAGCGTGCCGAATTCCTGCTGGAAAAGGGTGCCATCGACATGATCGTTGAACGCAAATCATTGCGTGAGGAACTGGCGTCGCTGCTGCGTTTGCTGCGCAAGGAGCCCGTGTGCTCCTAATGCCTGGCTTCCTGATCCGTCTGGCCTGACGTTTCAAGCACAATGCAGAATCTGGATCAGTGGCTGGCCCGCATTGAGGCCATGCATCCGCGGGGTATTGCCGGTATCGAGCTTGGTCTGGATCGGGTACGTGCCGTCAGCGAACAGCTCGGCCAACAGGCTGCACTGACGGCAGCCGCTACGCCGATCTTCACGGTGGCCGGTACCAATGGCAAGGGTTCGGTGGTGGCCTATCTGGCGAACGTGCTTGATCGTGCGGGCTATAAGGTGGGCGCCTATACCAGTCCGCATCTGATCCGGTTCAATGAGCGGATTCGTCTGAATGGTGAACCCGTGCCCGATGAGGCGCTGATTGCCGCATTCGAGCAGGTGGAAGCCGCCCGAGTTGCATCGGGCATGACGCTGACTTATTTCGAGTTCACCACGCTGGCGGCCATGCAGGTGTTTCTGACGGCGGCGGTTGATGCGCTCGTGCTTGAGATCGGTCTGGGCGGACGGCTGGATGCCGTGAATATTTACGAACCCGATGTGGCGATCATCACGGGTGTCGCACTGGATCATCAGGATTTCCTGGGGGATTCGCGCGAAGCCATCGCCCTGGAAAAAATCGGTATTGCCCGTGCAGGCAAAGCGGTAGTAATTGCCGAGCCCGACATGCCGCTTCCGGCACGCAAGGCGTTGGCGTCATTAGGTGCCATTGTTTACCTGATTGGTGAAGCATTCGGTTTCGAGCCC
>JALRGK010000105.1 GCA_023253415.1 Rhodocyclaceae bacterium | reverse complement strand
TGTCGGTCGAGACCTTTGATTATCACTATGCCAAGCACCATCAGGCTTATGTGACCAACCTCAACAATCTGATTCCGGGTACCGAATACGAGACCCTGAGTCTGGAAGATATTGTTAAAAAAGCACCCGCTGGTGGCGTTTACAACAACGCTGCACAGGTCTGGAATCACACCTTCTTCTGGAACTGTCTGTCACCGAACGGTGGTGGTGTGCCGACTGGGGCACTGGCCGATGCTATCAACAAGAAGTGGGGTTCGTTCGACGAATTCAAAAAAGCGTTCCAGACTTCGGCCGTGGGTAACTTCGGTTCAGGCTGGACTTGGCTGGTCAAGAAGGCTGACGGCAGCGTCGACATTGTCAACATGGGTGCCGCCGGCACCCCGCTGACGACGGGTGACAAGGCGCTGCTGTGTGTCGATGTCTGGGAACACGCTTACTACATCGACTACCGTAACCTGCGTCCGAAGTTTGTCGAAACCTTCCTCGACAAACTGGCTAACTGGAAGTTTGCCGAAGCTAACTTCGCCTGATCTTCCTGATCACACTCAAAACCCGGTCAGCTTCGTTGGCCGGGTTTTTTACCTTATGCACGCTGAACCAATCAGTCGCAACCGGTACACCCGGGGGCGTTGATTAAGCGACCCGGGGCAAAAAGACTTCCGTCACTTGCACGGTCTGCTGCGGAAATCGTGACAGACTGTAAACAGCACGTCGCGCCCACAACCGTGCAGGTGCCGTGGGATCCTGCTGGCAGGCCAGACGGTACAGCGGGTGGCGTTGATCCAGAAAGGCCCACTCGCGCTGACAGCGTACAAAGCCGCGATGCGTGAATAGAAGAGAACCCAAGGCCTGGCGACCCAGACGTTTGAACATCACGGACAACGGACCACGCGGTAGCGCGGGCAGCACCGAGTGCGCAACGACGAGCGGCATCAGATCATTGCCCGATAACACCACTGCTCTTACGACAGCCAGCGGGAAACGACCGTTGCCTTCGTCGTTATAGGGCTGCCCTAGAGATTGATGTAATACCCGCACGCTGACGCTGCCGTAATAATGCTCTAGTCGTCGCGTGAGTGACTGTACTTCAAGCAACCAGGGGCGCAAGTGTGCAGGCGGTTTGAGCGCTTTGCCAATAGGGTGCCAATGGCTCCCACGTGCACTGCCCTCCAGGCGGCGCGATTGGCGGCGGCGCTCACGCATCATCATGATTCAGTAGGCACCCGCGGGGGCTTTTTCAAGCCCAATGATTTGGGACCCGGCACTCACCCCATGCCTGGCAAACCAGCCGCGATTCGCTTCGAGCGCATAAGTTGCATTGCGCGCCGTGCAGTGGTTTGTTTCGGTCTGCGGGACCATATCTTCAATGTTGATGACCTGACCTTGTGCATCGATAAAAGCCACCGACAGGGGGATCTTTGTATTTTTCATCCACATACAGAAATAGGCGGGTGCCGGATATACAAACAACATGCCGCGTGATTCCGGCATAGCAGCACGGTTCATGAGGCCGAGCGAACGTTCAGCCTTATTACTCGCCACCTCCACATCCAGTATGCCGGAACCTGCCGATAAACGAATCACCGGTAAGGGGGCGGCCGCTGCCGATGCTGCAAGTAGCATAACGCTAACCATGACCGACACGAAACGATTGGCAAACCTCATGCGCTACTCCCGTTCAATTGATCTACCGATATCGGCATCGATGCTCCCAGCACCAATGGCTGTCCTCCATTCAGTTCGAGTAAATGCACACCACCAACCGAAATACGCACCAATCGAAGCACCGGCAACCCCACTGCGGCACACATACGCTTAACCTGGCGGTTACGGCCTTCAGTCAGTGTTATAGCCAGCCAGGTGGTTGGAATAGATTTTCGAAAACGGATCGGCGGATTCCTCGGCCACAGGCAACGGGCCTCTACGTCTTCTGGTAGCAAGGCAACGACACAAGGGCGGGTTGGCCCATCGTTCAGGAGCGGACCTGCACGTAAGGTGCTTAAGGCCGCTTCATCGGGAATACCTTCAACCTGAGCCCAGTAACACTTGGGTAATTTGTGACGCGGCTCGGCAATACGCGCCTGTAATGCACCGTTATCCGTCAGCAGCAGAAGCCCTTCGCTGTCGGCATCCAGCCGCCCTGCCACTCGGTATTCAGGCAGCTTCAGATAATCGACGAGACCTTGCCAGCGCCCCTCCGGGGTGAACTGGGAAACAACGCCATAAGGTTTATTGAATGCTACCAGCGCCAAAATAGCGATCCGTTCTGCTCGTCATCAAGAAAAAGCCCCGCTGATGAATCACCGCAGGGCTCTGGAACAACGCTGAGTCTCCCCAGCTCATCCGTTAAATGGCGGCGTCGTCAATCTCGCCCGTGCGGATACGCACCACCTGCTCCACTGGCAGCACGAAAATCTTGCCATCACCAATCTTGCCCGTACGAGCGGATTTGATGATCGATTCAAGCACTGCCTCAACACGATCATCCTGAACGACGACTTCCAGACGCACCTTGGGCAGGAAATCGACGACATATTCAGCACCCCGATATAACTCGGTGTGGCCTTTCTGACGGCCAAAACCGCGCACTTCGGTAACGGTCAGACCCGTCACTCCGATTTCGGAAAGACCTTCCCGAACTTCATCCAGTTTGAAAGGCTTGATAATGGCAACGATCTGCTTCATGACGACTCCATGCGGTCAAATACAAGTTCTACGTAGGTGATAGCTTACCACTCATCCGCATACCGGTTGGTAATTGGGTAACGCCAATCTTTACCGAAACCCCGGCGGGTCAGACGAATCCCCACGGGCGACTGACGGCGTTTGTATTCGGAAATGCGCAACAGACGCACGACGCGACGAACATCCTCTTCCCGATACCCCCGGGCAATAATTTCTCGGGGGCTCATGTCCTGTTCCATGTAGGCAGTCACGATCGCATCCAGCACCTCATAGGGCGGCAAAGAATCCTGGTCGGTCTGATCCGGCCGCAGTTCGGCCGAAGGCGGTCGTTCAATAATGCGCCAAGGAATGATTTCAAGATCACGATTGATCCAGCGACAGACATCGTAGACTTTGGTTTTGAGCAGATCCTTGAGCACTGCAAACCCGCCGGCCATGTCGCCATACAATGTGCAATAACCGACTGCCATTTCAGATTTGTTACCCGTGGTCAGCACCAACCAGCCACTCTTGTTGGACATCGCCATTAACAGATTGCCACGTATGCGGGCCTGCAGGTTCTCTTCGGTGGTATCGGGCGCCTTGCCAACAAAATAAGGGGCCAGCAACTGTTCGTAGGTTTGCATCGCAGGCTGAATGTCGACCAACTCGCCCTGGACACCCAGGTTAGCGCACAACGCCCAGGAATCATCAATACTCATCTGCGCCGTGTACGGCGATGGCATGATAATGGGCCGCACACGCTCTGCACCGAGGGCATCAACAGCCACACACAGCGTCAGTGCAGAATCGATACCACCGGAAAGACCCAGATAGGCACCGGCAAAGCCATTTTTGGCGAAGTAGTCTCGGACGCCCAACACCATGGCGTCATAGACCTGCTGATTCAATGCTATGGGTGGCGCTAATGGCTGTGTACTTTGCCAAGTACCCTGCTCGTCCAGGTCTGCATAAGCAAGTGATTCAACGAACTGCGGTAAGCGCATGATCCACTCACCGGCCCGACTCAACAGACAGGAAGCGCCATCAAATACGAGCTCATCCTGCCCCCCCACCAGATTGCAATAAACAACAGACATGCCGGTTTGGGCAACACGTTGTTCCAGCATTGCCTGACGATCCCTCGTTTTATCGAGATGGTAAGGCGAGGCATTGAGCACCAGCAGCACTTCTGCACCGGCATCCCTGGCCTTACGCGCCGGAGCTTCAAACCAGATATCTTCACAGATCGCCAGACCGAAGCGGACACCGGCATAGTCAAACGTGACAGTGTCATTACCCGGTGTGAAATAACGTAATTCGTCAAACACCTCATACTGCGGCAGGTGCTGCTTGCGATAGGTCCCTAAACGCTTACCTTGTAGGAGGACGGTTGCCGCATTGTAGCAATGGGATCCGGCTTGTTCCGGATGTCCCACGACAATCGCCATATCAAGATCTGTGGTTTCTCTGGCCAAATCGGCAAGTGCGAGATCCACGGAGCGATAGAAATCAGGACGCAACAGCAAGTCTTCCGGGGGATAACCGCAGAGACTCAACTCGGGCGTGAGTAGGACATCGGTACCTTCAGCTTCTGCCCGACGGGCAATCTCGAGTATCTGCCGGACGTTACCCGACAGATCACCGAGCACACTATTCATCTGAGCAACTGCGATCCGCATCCTAGTTACCTACTGTTTCCTGCTATCCCATCAAAAAAATGGCCCTGACCAAAGTCAGGGCCATGGTACGGCTTAAGCTTTAATTACTTACCCGCTTTGGCACGCTCAACGCCCGAGGTGATCTCGGCCTTGGCGGCAGCGGCATCTTTCCAGCCCTTGACCTTAACCCACTTACCAGCTTCCAGATCTTTGTAGTGCTCGAAGAAGTGGGTAATCTGTTTGATCAGCAATTCTGGCAGATCGTCTGTGCTCTGAACCTTGTCATAGATACCCGTCAGCTTTGAAACAGGGACGGCGACCAGTTTGGCGTCTTCACCGGCTTCGTCTTCCATGGCCAGCATGCCGATAGCGCGGCAGCGGATCACCACGCCCGGGGGCAGCGGGTACGGCGAAACAACCAGCACATCTACGGGGTCACCATCTTCCGACAGGGTCGACGGAATAAAGCCATAGTTGCAGGGATAGTGCATCGGCGTGGCGATGAAGCGGTCAACGAATACAGCACCGGAATCCTTGTCCAGTTCGTACTTGATGCCGGGGGCGTTGGCCGAGATCTCGATAACGACGTTGAAATCGTTCGGGACATCCTTGCCGATGGAAATGTTATCGATGTTCATGTCTTCTCCCTTTTTGGTGTGGTTGTATGAACGTGCGGTTGTACACGCCCAGAATTGCTACAAACCCGAAAATTATAGCCTCTGATCAGTCTTTTTGCTGCTTGCGACGCAATAAGAGTGAATTTCCGACGACAGAAATCGACGAGCACGCCATCGCAGCACCGGCAATCACGGGGCTGAGCGCACCACTCACCGCCAGTGGAATCGCCAACACATTGTAAATAAAAGCTAAAAATAGATTCTGACGGATTTTCGACAGTGTACGACGTGACAGACTGACGGCTTCGGGCACGCCGGTCAGCCGGTTATGCATGAGCACGATGCCAGCACTTTCCATGGCGATATCCATACCGCTCCCCATCGCCACTCCAACAGAGGCCGATGCTAATGCTGGCGCATCATTGATGCCATCACCTACCATAATCGCACCTGCCGGATGCGCCATCATGAGCTGGCTGACCACACCCGCCTTACCGGCCGGCATAATGCCTGCGTGAACGTCGTCGATACCGAGTTGTGCTGCCACAACCCGTGCTGCCTCGGGCTGATCACCCGTCAGCATCACCGGCGTCAGCCCCTGTCGATTGAGTCGCTTGATGGCTTCGATCGCATCAGGGCGCAGCGTGTCGGAAAAGGCCAGCAACGCCGCCGGTAGTCCGTCATACGTGAGTACCGAGAGACTCTTGCCCTCGCCCATCAACTCTGAGGTGGTCGTAGTGATGGTGTCTGCACCACCTTGCACAAATTGATTGGTCCAGCGCTCTAGGCCATAGCACACACCGTCGATCTGGCCGAAGACGCCGACGCCGGCTTCAGTGCGGAAGTTACTTACGGATGGCAAAGCGCTGATAGCTGACTCATCGGCAGCGGCACGCACGGCATGCGCGATGGGGTGCGCCGAGCCTGCTTCGAGCGCTGCCGCAAGAGCAAGCGCCTGCATTCGATCGAAAGGACCCGCTGACACATTAACCACGTCAGTGAGCCGCACCTGGCCTTGCGTGAGCGTGCCCGTCTTGTCGAAAACCACAACCGCCGCCGAGGCTGCACGTTGTAAAGCATCGGCATCACGAACCAGAATTCCCTGGCGGGCACCCTCACCGATGCCTACCATAATGGCCGTCGGCGTTGCCAGACCCAGTGCACAAGGGCATGAGATAACAAGCACGGCGACGGCGCGCACCAGCCCCGTCTGCCAGTCGGTCAGAAGCAGCCCCCCATAAAGCAAAGTTAGAAGCGCGATCAACACGACCATCGGCACGAACCAGGCCGAGACGCGATCAACCAATGCTTGAACCGGGGCGCGTGAACCCTGCGCCTGTGAAACCAGCCGGGCAATGCCCGCCAGCACCGTCGAGCGCCCTACGCCCGTAACACGGCAGATGAGCGTGCCATCGCCATTGAGGGTGCCGGCGTAGACTTTATCGCCTTCGGCCTTCTCGACAGGCGCGGGCTCACCTGTGAGCATGGCTTCACTCACAGCGGATTGCCCTGTGACCACGACGCCATCCACAGGTACGGATTCGCCACTCATAATGCGCACCTGATCGCCGGGACGAACATCAGCAAGCGGCACACTCACAAACTCGCCGGAGGCTGTGAGCTGCCACGCCGTCTTCGGTGCCAGATGCAACAACCGTGTGATCGCCGATGCGCTGGATTGCTTCGCGCGATGCTCCAGAATCTTCCCCGCCATGACCAGCGTAATGACAACGACCGAGGCTTCGAAGTACACATCACCTGGGCTATCGGTCCACCAGAGGACCAGGGAATATGAATAGGCCGCCAGGGTGCCTAGGCTGATCAGCACATCCATATTGGATGTGCGCAGCTTGAGCGCATGCCAGGCGCCCCGGTAAAATGGCCAGGCGACCCATACTTGCACCGGTGTAGCCAAGATCAACTGCCAAGTCGCAGACAAATGGTCGTGCATGCCCAGTAAACCAAGCGGCATTTGCAACACCAGGGGCAACGCACAGACCACGGCTAGCCAGAAGCGGGCACGACCGAGCGTATCGGTTTCAGCGGCGGCAACATCAAGGTCATCACGAATTTCCGTAGCACCGTAGCCCGCCGCTTTGATGGCTTCGATGATCTGCGCAACCCCCACATGGTCCGGCGCGCGAACAATGGCTTCTTCCGTCGCAAAGTTCACTTCGGCAGACACATCACGGATCTGCTCGAGGGCTTTGCGTGCCGTATTGGCACAGTTGGCACAACGTAGGCCGGTGATTTTGAAGAGGTGTTCGGTCATGCCCATCCTCAGGCACTCACGGTCTTCAGTTGCGGGGCAATCAGCAGGAACAAACCATACGCCCCCCAAGCCGCTACGAGCAAGCCAGCCAGCCAACGCACGGATGATTGTCGCAGTTGCTGCAACGTACCGGCACCAACCCAACCTGCCAACAGAAGATTGGGTAACGTACCCAGCGCAAACGCGGCCATCCACACCCCACCCTGCACGGGTGAGCCGATGGCAAAAGCCGTGGCAAGAGCGCTATAAACCAGGCCACAGGGCAACAACCCCCAGAGCAGGCCAATACCAAACGCACGCGGCACGGTGTTCACAGGAAAGAGCCGACGACTCAACGGTTCGACATGGCGCCAGAGGTGTTGACCACCACGCTCGAGCGGTCGGACTAGCCAGGGCAAACCGAGTAGATACAATCCCATCCCAATCAGCAACAGATTCGCCAAGGCATAGAGCAACGAGGGCGCAACGCCCAAAGCCCGGAGTCCCAATTGACCTAGCGAACCGGCGAGCAGACCAAGAGCGATGTAGGTGAGACACCGACCGAAGTTATATGCCAGTAAGATGGATGAACGACTCGCCTCCGGTGCGGAAAGTGTCAAAGCACTAACGATGCCGCCGCACATACCTAAACAATGCGCGCCTCCCAGCCAGCCAATAGCAATCGCAGAGAGAAGTGTCAATTCAGGCATTGCCGTGTTAGATCACGCGCGAATAACGTTGCCGCCCTTCCGGGGCTTTTTTCCGGTCTGCCTGGAGATATGCATCAAAAGCCATCGCAAGGATGCGCACAAGCAAACGGCCCTTGGGCATTACGTCAATACGCTGTGCGCTGATCTGCAAAAGGCCCGCCTCGGCCAGTGGCTGTAGCTGTTCGAGTGCATCGGCAAAGTAACTGGCAAAATCGATGGACCACGACTGGGAGACCTTGGCGAAATCAAGGCCGAAGTGGCACATCAGCTCCTGAATCACGGCGCGGCGTAGTGCGTCGTCGTCATTCATCCGGTAACCACGACGCACGGGGAGATGCCCCGCGTCCAGATCACCATAATAGTCATCCAAAGTTTTTGCGTTTTGTGCATACACCGGGCCGACCTTGGCAATGGCCGATACGCCAAAGGCCAGCAGATCAAGTTCGGCATGTGTCGAATAGCCCTGGAAGTTGCGATGCAGTTTTCCGGCCTGTTGCGCCAACGCCAGTTCGTCATCCGGTCGGGCAAAGTGATCCATCCCGATGAAGACGTAACCGGCGTCAACCAGCGTTTCAATTGCCATGGCCATAAGGGACAGTTTCTCTTCGGCTTTAGGCAGCTCGGTCTCATGAATCCTGCGTTGTGGCATAAAGATTTGAGGCAGGTGCGCATAGCTGTACAACGCAATCCGGTCGGGCAAAAGGCTGAGCGTTTTCTCCAGCGTTGCTCGAAAACCTTCCAGGGTCTGACGTGGCAGCCCGTAGATCAGATCAACCGATACAGACTTAAAACCCGCATCACGGGCAGCAAGCAGCACATCACGCGTTTGCTCGAACGTCTGATGCCGGTTCACGGCCTCTTGAACCTGCGGATCAAAATCCTGAATCCCAAGACTCATCCGGTTAAAGCCCAGTTCAGCCAGCAGATGGGCGCGCCGAGGATCCACGGAACGAGGATCAATTTCGATCGAATACTCACCATCCGGCAAAAACTCGAAGCGGCTACGCAGAATCCCCATCAATCGCATCATTTCCTCATCGGAGAGGAAGGTTGGGGTACCTCCCCCCCAGTGCAACTGGGCGACCTGCCTCGAACCAGCCAACGATGCCAGCTGCATATCAACTTCACGCTCCAGATAATCCAGATAGCGCGAGGATTTGTTGTGATCCTTGGTGATGACCTTGTTACACCCGCAGTAGTAGCAGACCGTGCTACAGAACGGGAGATGGACATATAATGAAAGCGGCTGATCAGACGCGGGGCGTTGCTGCAAAGCATCAACCAGCAACTGATGGCCGGGATTAGATTCAAACCGGTCAGCCGTCGGGTACGATGTATAGCGTGGTCCGCTAATGTCAAAACGTCGACAGAGATCGCGATCCACCAGAGAATGAGTTGAATTGTTCATAGCATAATTATATGTCTACAAAGCCAGAACAACAGAATTGCCAGAGTTCATCGTGTGGCAACGATCTGCAGGGTCTTGTTGCGGAAGCCAAGGCACATTGCCAGCATTGTGACATGAACCCCGTCTGTCATCCGCCCGCGCTGAACACAGCGCAGCTGGAATCACTGGAGCAGTGGTTCCCGACCAGACGCCGACTCAAGCGGGGTGAAGCGCTCTATGAAGTGGGCGAACCTTTCAATGCAATCTATGCTGTGCGAAGTGGTTTTTTCAAGACCTTGCTGCCCAGCCAACAGCAACGTGATCAGATTACCGGCTTTCAAATGACCGGTGAAATTCTTGGTCTAGACGGTATTGGCAGTGGCTTTCATGCCTGCCAGGCGATCGCGCTGGAAGGCAGCGAGGTATGCATGGTGCCCTACGGCAGCGTGGATGAATTAGCCAGCAACCTCCCAACGCTACATGCCCATCTCAATAAACTGATGAGCCAACGGATTGTTCAGGATCAAACAGCATTCCAGATCCTGGCCAACCTCCGCTCCGAGTCCCGCCTTGCTGCATTTCTGATGGATCTGGGTAAACGATTCGCGGCATTGGGTTACTCCCCTAACTCATTCGTTTTAAGAATGACACGGGAAGAAATCGGCAGTTATCTGGGGCTCTCATTAGAAACCGTTTCGCGGCTCTTCTCTCGCTTCCAGGAAGATGGCCTCGTTGATGTTCAAACGCGCCACCTTCACGTGACCAACCCTGAAGCACTAGCGCTTATCGCTTCTGGCAAACACCCTCACTAGGATGAATACCATGTTCAAGCATCTGCTCATACCCATTGATGGCTCAGAACTTTCGCTGATGGCCGTCCGCAAAGGCGCTGAATTCGCCAGCGAGATCCGGGCTTTAGTGACATTGCTCTTCGTCAAACCTGAATATCCCGTGAGCTACTATGGTGACGGTGCCATGATTGACCCCACCACCCCAGAAGAATTCAGCAAACTGACCAATACCATTGCCCATCGCAACCTCAAATCTGCTGAAGAAATCTGTGCCGCTGCCGGTGTTACCACCACAACGGTGACGGAAACCAGCGATGTGCCTTATGACGTAATCATCAGCACGGCCGAGCAAAAACAGTGCGATCTGATTTTTATGGCTTCACATGGCCGTCGGGGAATCACCGGGCTGTTACTTGGTAGCGAAACCCAGAAGGTACTGACACACTCGAAAATCCCGGTACTCGTCTATCGCTAATACACAACACGCATAACGAAAAAGCCCGGCTCAGTTTCAACTGGCCGGGCTTTTCATTCCTAATGCATCACGTTAATAGCGGGCATCTTTGGGTTTTTCACCGTTTGGCCAATCGTTTACTTTTTCAGGAAAGTCAGGTCGCTTAATATGTGAGAAATACTCAGCAACATCAACAGCTTCCTGATCCGAAAGGCCTCCGTGACCTAAAGGGAATTTAGTTGAGTGCCCCATTGGCATATTGCTCTTTATGAAAGCCGCTGCTGTGTAGGTACGTGCCATACCTGCGCCGATGTTGAAAGAGTCCTCTCCCCATACCGCTGGGAAGATATACGAACCATCAGGCTTCTGAACGCCTTGCCCATTACTACCATGGCAAACAGCACATTGTGCCTCATAGATTTTCTTGCCATTTTTCGGATCGGGAATGATCGAGTTATCAATCTTGCCAATACCCCGACCCGGTATTTTTTCGTCCATCTTGTACCCGTTGTTCATCCACTTAAAATAAGCAACCATAGCCTGCATTTCTTTGGATTTTTTAGGCACGGGCTTCCCGTTCATGGAACGTTTAAAGCAGCCATTAATTCGATCTTGCAAATCAATTTCGCGCCCCGCACGGGCAGCATAGCGTGGAAACTGAGCTGCAACGCCAACAAACGGTGAGGCTTTGGCGACTGTCCCTCCATTCAGATGACAGCTACTACAATTAAGCCCATTACCAACATTGTCCGGCAGTAATGCTTTGGTTTCGGTCATTAGACGCATGCCATAAATAACCTGATCAGCATTTGCAGTTTCCAACATTGATGAAAACCTTGGCGTTGAAAACTTAGTCTGTTCCGGCTTCGACAAATCAAGTTGATCACGCACTTTCTTTACCTGACTAGCATTAACGTGCGATGCCTGATTACCCCATGTTGTTCTCATGAATGTGATGATGTCTGCAAGCTCTTCATCCGTCAGTTGACCAAATTCCGGCATTCCAACAACTCGTGGTTTATCTTTCGTAGATGCCGATTTCCATCCGCTAATAGTGACGTGGATTGCTGACGTAGGATCATCAGACAGAATTGACCGGTTTCCGGCAAGCGGTGGGAACAATCCTGGCACCCCCAAGCCGTCTTTACGATGGCAAGTCGCGCAAAATTGGTCATAACCAAGACCGCCAGGCGTCTTGTACAGTTTATCCCCAACGGCCTGAGCCACAAAAGCAGGTTTAGCCGCCAGGCTTTCCTTTTTAGTATTTGATGGCAACGACTTGAGATATGTTGCAATCGCCTTAAGATCAGTATCCGTAAAATGCTGTGTACTTAATCCGATGACTTCAGTCATCGTGCCAAATGCTGTCGCATGCTTGTTTTGACCAGTTTTTAGAAACTCAACGATATCAGACTCTGTCCAAATATCTCTTAAACTAACTGCATGCCATGCATCCACCGTTGAGCCCGCCAGAAACAGGTGACCATCTTTGCCGGATTGACTCATAGTCTTCTCCTGGAACGCCAAACCACGCGGTGTATGACAGGAGCCGCAATGGCCTAGACCTTGGACGATATACGCACCACGGTTCCAAGCTTCACCTTTAGATTGATCTTCCACAAATTTGCTTTGATCCAAAAACAACTTGTTCCATATTGAAAGGCCCCAACGCATGCTGAATGGCCATTTCATATCATTAGCCTGATTCACCTGTTCAACGGGCTCGACACCCTTCATCATGTACACATACAGCGCACGCATATCATCCTCTGACATCTTTGCGTATGACGGATATGGCATTGCCGGGTAGAGATTATGACCGTCTGCTGCAACCCCATTTCGCATTGCACGATCAAATTGCTCAAATGAATAACTCCCGATCCCAGTTTTCCTATCCGGGGTTATGTTTGTAGAGTACAGTTTACCGAAAGGGGTTTTGAGCTCTAGACCACCCGCCATAGGTTTACCACCAGCTTTTGTATGACAAGCAACGCAGTCACCCAAGGTAGACAGATAGGCACCTCGCTTGACTTGATCTGCCTGGCTTGCTTCAAGCTGTGGAGAGGCCGCATTGGCAGTCCCGTACAAGATGAAAACGGCAAAGAAAGCCGTCAAACGATAGATTTTCATTACTGACCTCACATTTTAGGTAGGCCGATGTTACTATCGTTGTTTATATATTGTTTGGCGAAATACTATTAGCCCCAATCTTTTTTGCAATTTTTTGACGTAGATCAAACAAAAGGAACAGACATGAAAACTGCACACGACCTCGTGCTTGAAGCTAAGCAGCATATTTATGAGATTTCATTAGAGGATGCACTTTCAGCATTAGCTGCAAAACCCTTGGTTCTAGACGTCAGAGAACCTGAAGAATACCAACTTGGCCACTTGCCATCAGCCACAAATATTCCAAGAGGCATTCTGGAATTTCGCATGAGCCAGGAACCTACCCTGACGGATCGTCAACGAGAAATTCTCATTTACTGCAAAACAAGTGGCCGCGCGGCGCTGGCAGCGGAAGCCCTACAAAAACTCGGCTTTTCAAATGTCAGAAGTGTTGCCGGTGGATTTGACGCATGGTGTGCGAGCGGCCTACCAACAGAAACACCAAAATCACTATCGTTCGAATGATGGCTCGTCTTTGACGAGCCGCGATGACCAAGGCGGAGGGTTCGCGCATCAGACCCTTTGTCCTGGTTTCTACCTGTTCTCTAAAAAACACCCGATTTATTGATCTACATCAATATGCATTTACGTATACTGTCGTACAATCGATATACGTTTTTATATATCGTAGGGTCGTGATGAAATACCCAATCTTTAGAGTCGCATTAGGCTTGGCCGTCACGTTAACCGTGTTAGCTAGTAGCACTGGCGTGATTGCAACCCCCGCCTTAACGACAACTAACAGTGTCGACGTGTCTTTTGCAGGCAATAGCAAGCTTCCCGCATCAACTACTGACCACAGCACCCTCCCCGCACTCAAGGGACCTTTCAAAACAGGTCCAGAAGTTACCAAGGCCTGTCTGCAATGTCATAACATGGCGGGTCACCAGGTGATGGAAAGCATCCACTGGAAATGGGAAGCGGTAAATCCCCAAGATGGCAGAAAACTTGGTAAGCAGCATGCGGCTAACAATTTCTGTGGATCCATACTTTCCAACGAGCCCCGCTGCACCAGCTGCCATGCCGGCTATAACTGGAAAGATAAGAATTACGACTTTTCCAATCAGGATAACGTAGATTGCCTAGCCTGCCACGACACGACAGGCACCTACAAGAAGATTGCCACAGATGCCGGACACCCTCTGTATGAGCCACGCGAGCTTCCTAAAGGCAGCGGCAAGATTATCCAGCCACCTGATTTGACCAAAATTGCCCAACACGTGGGCAAACCAGGTCGCAAGAATTGCGGTGCCTGCCATTTCAATGGTGGCGGTGGCGATGCTGTCAAACATGGCGATCTTGACACTTCTTTGATCAAACCCTCCAGAAAGCTTGATGTCCACATGTCCTCAGAGGGCGCCAACATGAGTTGTGCGGATTGCCACACCTTTAACAAGCATCAGGTGTCTGGCAGCCGTTATACAACCAAGGCAAAAGACCCGCATGGAATGGACACCCCCATTGGAGATGACAAAAACCGTGCAACTTGCGAGTCCTGTCACGGCAATGCACCACACAAGGAAACCGTCGTTAACAATCACACCAACCGTGTTGCCTGCCAAACCTGCCATATACCCGCGTTTGCCCGCGGTGGCATTGGTACAAAAACCCTTTGGGACTGGTCAACCGCTGGTAAACGTGATGCTGATGGCAAGCCTTTGTTCATCAAGGATGAACATGGTCATATGATCTACTCTGCAGAAAAAGGTGATTTTAAGTATGGCGAGAACGTCATACCCACTTACAAGTGGTACAACGGCACCGTAAAACAAGTCACGATCACAGATAAGATTGATGACACGAAAATCCTTGATCTAAATGCCGTTGAAGGCTCGGCCAGTGATCCCAAGGCACGGATATGGCCATTTAAGGTGATGATCGGCAAACAACCTTACGATGTGGTCAACAAGACATTGATTGTGAATCATGTCTATGGCAAGGATGACACCTCATTCTGGGAAAACTTCGACTACGACAAATCGATTAAAGCCGGTATGGAATATGCCGAGCTACCTTACAGCGGCAAATATGGCTTTATAGAAACGCGTATGAACTGGTTCATCACGCACATGGTTGCACCGAAGGAAGATGTGGTGAAGTGCGCCGAGTGTCACTCGAGGAACCCTGACAACCGTCTTGCAGAGATCAAAGATATTTATATTCCAGGTAGAGACTACAATCCGATCATTGACACCCTGGGCTGGTTGGCTGTTGCAGGATCCATCGGTGCAGGGGCATTCCACGGGACTGTCCGATATATCAGCCGTCGCCGTAAGGACAAAAATCATGACTAATCAACAACCCAGAATTTACATTTACAAACGGTACGAGAGATTCTGGCACTGGTCTCAGGCCCTTTTGGTTATTGCCATGATGATTACCGGATTCGAGATCCACGGTACGTATTCGCTACTAGGTTTTGGGAAAGCCGTGCAAGTTCATACGATGGCAGCTTGGGCCTTGATAACGTTGTGGGCATTTACAATCTTCTGGCAATTCACAACAGGCGAGTGGAAACAATACAAGCCATCGCTTAAGAATGTGACAGCGATGATTCGCTATTACACCATCGGTATTTTTACAGGTGCCCCTCATCCATTCCACAAAACAGCACAGCAGAAACACAATCCGTTACAACGTCTGGCTTACCTGGCTTTGCTGGCCATGATATCCCCACTTATCTGGATATCCGGGTTGCTTTATCTCTTTTACGGTGACTGGACAAGCTGGGGATTGAGCAACTACCTGTCACTAGAATGGGTCGCTGTCGCCCATACACTGGGCGCCTTCTTGATGACCGCCTTCTTCTTCATCCATGTCTACCTCACCACTACAGGCCACACATTGACCGCACACATCAAAGCCATGATCACTGGTTGGGAAGAATCTGAGTCATCCGGCCACTCTCATACCCATTAAATACTGGCTTCATAAAGACCAAGAGACGCCCTGCTATGCGGGGCGTTTTTCGTGGCTCATTCTATTTGAGTGCTTTTAATATCCGATACACTGTCCGTTCACTCACCTGAAGCTTTTCAGCAATTTCCTGCCGGGTGAAACCCTCCTGCAGTAATTGCCCGATATCATCGATACGCCCTGCTACATTGCCGCTCGCTAACACATTGTCATGCGCTGCGGCCACAAAACCTGTGACCTCCGGCGGCAGATGCGCCGGAGTGATAAGGCGACCATCGCAAAGAATGACCGCTCGCTCGAGGATGTTTTTGAGTTCACGGATATTCCCGGGAAATGGATAGGCTTCCAGAAGATTCAGCGCTGCTTTGTCAAGTTTAAAGGCGTCACCTTTGGGCAACCGCTTGAGTAAAGAGGCCACCAGTAATGGCAAGTCTTCCTTACGCTCTGTTAACCTGGGTACCCAGATCGGGAATGCGCTGACCCGATAATACAAGTCATTACGGAATTCATTAGTTGCGACTAGGTCCTTCAGAATGCGGTGCGTCGCCGACACTAGGCGCACATCCGCATGTAACACCTGATTAGAGCCTACACGACGATACATGCCGGTTTCCAAAAAACGTAGAAGCTTGGCTTGCAACCCCAGAGGAATATCACCAATCTCGTCAAGGAACAGGGTGCCACCGTCGGCCTCTTCTACCAAACCACGTTTGAGGGCATAAGCTCCGGTAAACGCACCTTTTTCATGGCCAAAGAGCTCGCTTTCGATCAAGGTTTCGGGTAACCCCGTGCAGTCAACGGTGATGTAAGGTTTAAGCGAACGCTTGCTGGAATCATGCAATGCGCGTGCCACCAACTCTTTTCCTGTGCCGGATTCTCCTTGAATCAGCACGGTGGTTTCAGTGGGCGCAACACGTTGTAACTGATCAAGCATGGCGACAAAAGTCGGTGCACGACCCGTCAACCCCTGATGCTGACTAGAAGGGCTAAAGTGATGAAGCGGTTGAATCCGCTCAAGAAAGTACGCTGTCTCACCTTCACGATTTTTTAGCGGTGTAAGTTCAATCGTTTCGTACAAATCAATACCGGCGTGCCTGTGAATATGCACGACTCGCTCGGTTGCACCCGAGTCCCTACTCAGTGATAAAGGGCAACTTTCACCGGACTGATCGCAGGGTAGCTGGTACCCATGCGAAATTTCATAACAATGTTTTCCTACCAGCCCGTTTAGCGATCCCTTTTGATGGAGATGCAGGTACGCCTCATTGGCAAAGCGCACAACATAGTCCTGATCAATCAGGACATAGGGTTCGTGCAGACTGGATATGACCTGTTCCAGCAAGCCGGGGATACGGGTTTGTGCCATCTGCAGATTCTGCCAGTTTCTGCCATTTCGTGCCATATATTCAGCTGTTACACGACAAACCCCTGCGACAGTGGACACAAAGATGACAAATGTGTCTATAAAACAGTTGGTTACAGCGCGCCCAACGGTTGGCACATAAATTGCATTAAATCCGGCATGAAAAAGAGTCTCAAGAGCCCAGACGTCAAACTCAGAAACGAGCTTGTGCTGGTCGTTGTCATCAAGCTACTCATACTCATGACGATCTGGTGGTTCTTTTTCAAGGATCAACGTGCCAACGTTGACATTGAGGCTGCATGGCCTGAAACCTCCACTGCATCCAAGCATTCAAAAACCGGGGAGTCACTGTGATTAGCGACCAACTTGTAGACTTATCGCGACTTCAGTTCGCTGCAACAGCCTTGTATCACTTTCTTTTTGTGCCCTTAACGCTCGGCATGGTGTGGATTCTGGTCATCATGGAAAGCGTTTACGTCATGACCGGAAAAACCATCTATAAGGACATGACCCGCTTCTGGGGCAAGCTCTTTGGCATCAACTTTGCCCTTGGCGTCACCACAGGTATTACGATGGAATTCCAGTTTGGAACGAACTGGGCCTACTACTCACATTACGTGGGCGATATTTTCGGTGCGCCTCTGGCCATTGAAGGCTTAATGGCGTTTTTTCTAGAGTCCACGTTCATCGGCCTCTTCTTTTTTGGCTGGGATCGACTCTCTCGCCAACAGCATCTCTTGGTCACCACGCTGATGGCCGTGGGCACAAATCTTTCAGCACTGTGGATTCTAATTGCCAATGGCTGGATGCAAAATCCTGTTGGATCGGAATTCAGTTACATCACGATGCGGATGGAAATGGTCGATTTTGCTGCCGTTCTGTTTAACCCTGATGCGCAGGCAAAATTTGTTCACACGGTTTCGGCTGGTTACGTCACAGGCTCCATGTTTGTTCTAGCAATATCTTCTTGGTATCTGCTCAAGAAGCGCAATGTTGAGTTTGCTCGAAAAAGCTTCAATATCGCGGCTGCATTCGGTCTAGCCTCCATCCTTTCCACCATCGTTCTGGGCGATGAATCGGGTTACACCGTTGGAGAAGCCCAGCAGACAAAACTGGCAGCCATGGAAGCCATGTGGGAAACAGAGCCTGCACCAGCCAGCTTCAATCTATTTGCACTGCCTAATGAAAAGGAAATGCGCAACGATTATGCTATCGAGATTCCCTATGTCATGGGGCTTATTGGTACCCGTTCTCTGGACAAAGAAATTCCAGGCATCAAGGAAATCATGGCCAAAAACCGTGAGCGAATTATCTCAGGCATAAAGGCGGTGACAGCTCTCGAAGCTTTACGTAAAAATGAAAGCAATACCAACGCCAAATCTTTGTTCGAAGCACATAAAGAAGACCTTGGTTTCGGCTTATTACTTCGCAAGTACACAACCAATGTCTCCGATGCGACTGATGCCATGATTGACCAGGCAACGCGCGACACAATACCTAAGGTGACACCCATGTTCTGGTCATTCAGGATCATGGTTGGCCTGGGCTTTGCCATGTTACTTCTATTTGCTTTTGCCGCCTGGTACGCCGTCAAGGGCACATTCGACCAGAAGCCCTGGTTGTTGCGCTGGGCTTTGATTTTCCTTCCTGCCCCATGGATCGCTGCTGAACTTGGTTGGTTTGTTGCTGAATACGGTCGCCAGCCGTGGACTATCTTCGGTGTGCTTCCCACACACATGTCAGTCTCTACACTCAGTGTCGAAAGCCTGTACGGCTCACTGGCAGGATTTATCGGTTTTTATACCCTACTGCTGATTGTCGAGATGTATCTGATGATCCGATTTGCAAAGCAGGGGCCAGGCAGCCTGGGCACCGGCCGCTACGATAACGAAGTTGCGCACTCAACACACGCCTAACCAACAAGAGGTCTCGTCATGTTCGAATATGCCGTATTGAAAATAATCTGGTGGCTCTTGGTTGGTGTTCTGCTCGTAGGCTTCGCCATCATGGATGGGCACGACATGGGCGTCGGCACCTTGCTCCCATTCGTTGGAAAAACCGATGACGAGCGTCGTGTTGTTATCAACACCGTGGGACCCCACTGGGATGGCAATCAAGTTTGGTTTATTACCGGTGGCGGCGCTATTTTTGCCGCATGGCCACTCGTCTACGCAACAGCCTTTTCAGGATTTTACTGGGCCATGTTGGCCGTGCTCTGGGCGCTCTTCTTCAGGCCAGTCGGTTTTGACTATCGCAGCAAGATCGACAATCCAACCTGGCGTAAGACTTGGGACTGGGGTCTTTTTGTGGGCGGGGCCGTACCGCCGCTGATCTTTGGTGTTGCATTCGGCAACCTTCTACAAGGGGTGCCTTTCCATTTTGATAATAACCTTGCTTCGTATTACACCGGTAGTTTCTGGGGGCTTCTCAATCCATTTGCTCTGCTCTGTGGCTTGGTGTCCACAGCGATGATCACATTTCACGGCGGAGTGTACCTATCCTTAAGAACAGAAGGCACCGTTGGATTTCGTTCACAAAGGGCTGTTTACCTGTTTGGTACGCTCCTAATTCTGACGTTTACGCTGGCAGGAATCTGGTTGTGGCAAGCCATACCTGGCTATGTGATTGATTCATCAATCAATCCGAATGCACTGCCCAATCCACTTGGGAAAAGCGTCATCCGTGAAACGGGTGCCTGGTTATCCAATTACCAGCGCTACCCAGCTACTATGCTCTTGCCACTCACTGTATACGTCATGGTACCTTTTGCCATGCTGCTTGTTAGCCGTGGAAAAAACCTAGCAGCTTTTGTGGCCTCTTCACTCGCCATCGTAGGCATCATTGGCACAGCAGGGTTCTCCATGTTCCCGTTTGTAATGCCCTCCTCCACAGACTTTGGATCGAGCTTGACGGTTTGGGATAGCGTCTCCAGCCAGCTGACTCTCGGCATCATGCTTGTTGCCACACTAATTTTTATGCCAATCATCATTATCTATACCAGCTGGGCATACAAAGTCATGGCTGGCAAGGTGACTTTAGCTTACATCAAAGAAAACGATCATTCTGCCTATTAAGGATCCGTTCATGAAAATCGCCATCACCAGCCAGAATGCCAAATCGGTCACGGCTCATGCCGGACGGTGCAGAAAATTCTGGCTTTACGAGCTGCCCGATGACAGCACGCATATCGACAAGCAGTTTATAGAACTTGATATCGACGAAACTCTGCACACCATGCAATCTCACTTACCCGCCAAACTGGCTGACATTGATGTGCTAATTACAGCCAATCTCGGAGACTCACTTCGTAACAAGCTGGCTAAAGCAGGGGTTGTAACGCATCTCGTAGCAGATATCACTCCTGATATTGCTGTTTTGAACTATCTGGCTGGTAAAAAACAGCCGAACTGATCCGGAAAGGAAAAAAGACCATGTGGTACTTTGCCTGGGTTCTCGGCGTTGGATTCGCCATTCTCGTCGCCATTCTCAACGCCATGTGGATGGAAAATGCTGATGCGCGCAAAGCTGCACTGGCACATCCGCAACATGAAGATGATCCACAAAGACGTGGATAAAAAAAATATATCCGAAGCCACTAACCAGATCGCCTGGTTACCGTTGC
>JALRGK010000070.1 GCA_023253415.1 Rhodocyclaceae bacterium | reverse complement strand
TGAGTAATCCCAACCATAGAGGCCGTGTGTTTCGCGGAAAGCTACATTTGGCTTACGGAAATAAGGTAGCATGAGTTTTACCTCAGTTGAATCCGTTCCATAAAATGGAATAGTATTGCGAGGCGGTGTCATTGCTGTTAGGCGACCCTTTTTAGTTTCATCGGTATCCTCGAATTATTAAAGGGAATGAAGGAAAAAGCATAGTGAGAGTGTGGAAGATCCACCTTGCAAAAAACTTACGGTAATTATCCTTGAGGGTCAATGCGCAGTGCAGCGAAGTCCTCCTGGAAGACCTTCTGAGCCCGAATGGCGTCTTCGGGTGTATCCACACCCGCAGGTGGCAAGGTATTCGTCACAGCAACACTGATCCGGTAGCCATGCCAGAGGGCACGCAATTGCTCCAGAGCCTCGATCGTTTCCAGCGGGCTCGGTGCCAGGCTGGCGTAATCCCTGAGAAAGCGCCGACGGTAGGCGTATAAACCAATATGGCGGTAGCAATCATAGCCCTGGCCGGGCAATGACTGGGGCCGCCCGCCCTGCTGCCAGGCCGGTGCGAAATCATCACGCGCGAAAGGAATGGGAGCCCGGGAGAAATACAGGGCGTCGGCATTGGTCTTCATGACCACTTTGCAGATATTCGGATTAAATAGTTCGCCGGCATCATGGATGGCATGCGCCAGCGTCGCCATATCCGCCCCCGAGTCCACGAGCTGGTGCGCGGCCTGATCAATGAGTTCCGGCGGCAGGAAAGGCTCGTCGCCCTGTACATTGACGACCACAGTTTCATCGGACCAGCCATAGTGATCACACACCTCGGCAATACGATCCGTGCCGCTGGGATGGTCTTCCCGCGTCATGCAGACATCAAACCCGGCGGCACGCACGGCATCACGCACATCACGGCTGTCTGTTGCCACCACAATGGTGTCCGCACCCGAGCGCTGCGCCCGCTCACAGACCCGGACGACCATGGGTTTTCCTCCCAGGTCAAGCAGCGGTTTATCCGGTAGTCGACTGGATTTAAGTCGGGCCGGAATTACCACGCGAAAAGTGACGTAACTCACGGCGGCACCTAGCGTTAGCCTTGCTGTTCGGTAAGGCTACGTGCCTCATCCTGCATCATGATGGGAATACCATCACGTACCGGATAAGCCAACTGGCATGGCTTGCAGATCAGTTCCTGGGCGGGTTTATCAAAGTCCAGTTTAGCCTTGCAAACAGGGCACACCAGAATATCTAACAGTCGCGGATCCATTTAACGATTCTCCATCGCAGACGCTGCGCCAAAACTCTTCAACCAGTCGGCAAGAGGCAACGCAGGGGCAAAGCAAGCACTGACAGGCACAACGTACCAATTATCATGACCAGCAGCAAAGTCTCGGCATTTTACTGCATCCTTGGCCGTCATCAGTACCGGTAACGAGGTCACGGGCATATCCCCAGACTGAAATTCATGATGATCTGGAAAAGAACGACCATCGACGCGTAACCCATGATCGCGCAACATACTGAAAAAGCGCTCGGGGTTGCCAATACCCGCCAATGCAACGACCGCCTGTCCGGCAAGGCTTTTCAACGGCAGCGCGTGATCTGGCTGATTCAAACGGTAGATCTGATCGGGTATCAGCGTCATACCAAACCGGGGAATGTCCGGCCAATCCTGTTGATCGGGCTTTCCCTGAACGATCAAACCGCGGACACACCCATCGTTAAGACGTGTCAGTGGCTCGCGCAACGGGCCGGCTGGCAACAACGCGCCGTTACCAACACCCCGCTGGTCAAAGACCACTACTTCGAGATCTCGTGCCAGTGCCAGATGCTGCAGGCCATCATCAGCAATCAAGATATCGACGCCAGGATTGGCTCGCAGCAAAGCAAGCCCGGCGGCTGCCCGCTGCTCACCGACATAGACCGGAAAACCATCCTGGGCATACAGCAAGGGTTCATCACCCACATATCTGGGGGAATCATCCGGACCAACAGCTCGCACACCGGGCACACTGCGACCGTAGCCACGACTGATGATACCGGGGTGCCAGCCCATACCCTGAAGCTGATGGGCCATGGCACGGGCCACGGGCGTTTTACCCGCCCCGCCCACAATTAAGTTACCGACAACAATCACCGGAACGGGCAATCGGGTTTGCTTCAACACACCATGTCTATAAAGCACTCGGCGCAACCGGATGATCACACCGTACAACCAGGACAACATAGACAACGAGTACCACCAGAACAACCCCAAACGTGATCGGCCATACCAGCTGGCTTCAACCGTCTCCGGTTTCAGCATCATGAACCGCTGCGGGTTGTAAACGAGATTTGAGTCAGGTCTGCCTGATGCGCCGCCTGCATCACATCAATCACACTCTGATGCGTTGCTTTGGCATCGGCATTAATTGACACCACGGGCGGTTTACCAGCAGCGCGCTTTCCAGCCGCAGACTTCAGCGCAGCGGCAACAGCCTCAACCCCCGGTTTAGCCATACTTTGCCCGTCAATCACGACCGTACCGTTTGCCGTCACGGAAACCGCTATCTCATCCGGCGGGGTTGGATTGGTCGTTGATGCGGTTGGCAGATCAATCTCGATGCCTGCGACCTTGTTATAGGTGGTGGTCATCATCAAAAAAATGATAATCACCAGCAGCACATCAATAAAGGGAATCAGATTGATCTCGGGCTCATCGCGCCCGCTACCTCGGCGGAAATTCATCAGGCACTCCGGCGATCAGCGACGGTCACCATGGACTACCTCGACCAGCTTGATGGCCTGCTGTTCCATATCGACGACATATTTATCGATCAGTGCACGGAAGTGCCGCCAGAATATCAGTGCCGGAATGGCAATCAACAAGCCAAAAGTCGTGTTGTAGAGCGCAACGGAAATACCATAAGCCAGCTGTTGCGGATTTCCGGTAGCCGGTGATTGCGCACCAAAAATGTCGATCATGCCGACCAGCGTACCAAGGAGACCTAGTAACGGTGCAATGGATGCAATAGTGCCCAGAGTCGTCAGGTAACGCTCCAACTGGTGATACACCATGCGGCCGGATTCTTCGATGGCCTCACGCATCACCTCACGGCTGCTATTCTGATTCCGGATACCGGCGGCCAGCACACGGCCCAAAGGTGAGTTTTCTTCCAGTGTATTGAGCCGGGTGGCATCATAACCACCCGCTGCCAGCGTTGCGAGCACACTTTGCAACAGACCCGGCGGCAAAATTTTAACGGTACGAAGTGAGTACAGGCGTTCAATAATCAGCGCCAAGGCAATCACCGAGGCAATCAATAATGGCCAGATCGGCCATCCGGCCGCTTGAATGATCGCAAACACGTTGAGTCAAACCCGTTTTATTCAAAACAGCAGTGTAGCGAGCCCCCCATTTTTCAGCAAGTTCGCGGCACCTTCCTCGGCATTTCAATGAGTTAGCACTTTGCCCCATTTATCCACAAAATTGGTGGATAAGTTTGTGGATAGCCTGTCATAAAAGTGTCTAAGTCATGCAGGGACAAGCACTTGCTTTACGCTGCCCAAAAAACAGGCTCAGTTTCTTATTTCCTTGTTTTTCAATGGGTTAGAGAACTTTCAATGGGTTTGGAGTGATCCTAATCAATCAATCGCATGCTGGGCAAGGCTTCGCTGCATTGCGGTGGAGAAAATTGCCGAATGTCAATCATTTTTCCTGAAAATTTGTTGACATTCGAATCCGAATTGGCATCAGATTATCAGCGAAGCGCGGTAAAGTACGACCCATGCCTTATGACAACCCTTTTGATGACATGATGCCCGCCGAGTCGCGGCCGATGGAAGCTGTTTTATCAGTGTCAGATCTCAATGCGGCTGTTCGTGCGCAGCTGGAAGGTCGATTCCCCCCCCTGTGGGTCGAGGGCGAAATTGCTCAACTGACCATTGCCAGTTCTGGGCATATGTATTTTAGTCTTAAAGATGCCGGCGCTCAGGTACGCTGTGCCCTTTTCCGTACGCGCGCCGTTCGTCTTGGCTGGCAACCCCGTCAGGGCGACAAAGTCCGTGCCCGAGTACAAGTCACGCTTTATGAAGCGCGGGGTGAATTTCAACTGACGGTTGAAACACTGGTCAAAGGTGGTTTGGGGGCACTCTACGAGCAATTTCTCAATCTCAAAGCGACCTTCGAAGCCGAAGGCCTTTTTGATCCAGAACGCAAACAGCCATTGCCCCGCTTTCCAAGAACCATCGGCATCATTACCAGTCCGCAGGCTGCCGCCCTCCAGGATGTATTGACCACGCTCGAACGACGGGCACCTTACGCAACCATCATTCTTTACCCGACGCTGGTACAGGGAATTGAGGCCAAGTCCCAGATTGTTGAGGCGATTGCTAACGCTAATAGGGATGCACAGGCCGATGTCCTGCTGCTTTGCCGTGGCGGCGGCTCCCTCGAGGACCTATGGTGTTTCAATGAAGCCATCGTCGTCCGCGCTATTGCCGCCAGCCAGCTACCGATCATTGCGGGCATTGGCCATGAAACGGACACCACGCTGGCCGACCTGGCAGCCGATGTCCGGGCACCAACACCAACCGCTGCCGCGGAGCTGGTTGCCCCCGACAAAACCCGCCTCCTGCAGCAATTAAGCCAGCACAGGCAGCGTCTACACCAGGTTGTATCACGACGCATCGATGATGCCTGGATGCGTCTGGATAGTTACAGCGCACGCCTACGCAGCCCAGCAGCGCTTATGGAACGACAGGCCGAACGTATCTCACAACTCGAAACCCGGCTGGGCCTGTGGTCAAGACGCGCATTGGACCGCCAACAGCGTCATCTGACGGAATTGAGTCTGCGCCTGCAGGCACTGGATCCGAATCAGCCACTTTTGCGCGGGTATGCTCTAGTCACCGATGCAAACGGACACCTGGTTGATAGTATTCTGAAGGCCCCACCCGCCTCACTCGTGCACTTGCGCCTGGCTGATGGACAATTGAGCGCGGTCGTTGAGTCCACCACAGCCAATACCTGACACGGTCTTTCGTAAAGCGCTTGCAGGTAGCCGCCGCTCTGTCTAGAATCAAAGATTAAACCAACAATCCCCCAACCCGGAGAATCCATCATGGCTTTTGAATTGCCTGCCCTGCCGTTCGCAAAAGATGCACTCGCCCCGCACATGTCGGTCGAGACCTTTGATTATCACTATGCCAAGCACCATCAGGCTTATGTGACCAACCTGAACAATCTGGTTCCGGGCACCGAATACGAAAAGCTGAGCCTGGAAGAGATCGTCAAGAAGGCACCCGCCGGCGGTATCTATAACAATGCCGCCCAGGTTTGGAACCATACCTTCTTCTGGAACTGCCTGTCGCCCAACGGCGGTGGCGCTCCGACCGGCGCGCTGGCCGATGCCATCAACAAAAAATGGGGCTCGTTCGACGAGTTCAAGAAAGCCTTCCAGACTTCGGCCGTCGGCAACTTCGGTTCGGGCTGGACCTGGCTGGTCAAGAAGGCCGACGGAAGCGTCGACATCGTTAACATGGGCGCCGCCGGTACCCCGTTGACGACCGGCGACAAAGCCCTGCTGAC
>JALRGK010000069.1 GCA_023253415.1 Rhodocyclaceae bacterium | reverse complement strand
GGCGTGGGTCTGTGGCAGATAGACCTTCGCTTTGTTGTAGGCGCACAACGTCGCCTAAATCGACCGGAATCCAGCCGTAACCGGGGGTGTGGAACTCGGCGCGGACGCGCTGGTCTTTGGTGACGTTGCCGGTCGCGCCCAGTTTGGGGCTGAGGCGGGATTCGCCAATGATCTGGCCCCAGACGGCGCGGGCAGGGATGTTGACGGCGCGGCACAGGTTGACGAAGGCAATGGCTACGTCTTCGCCTTTGGCGTTAAGGCATGCTGTACGCGGTGGCAGTGCGATTTCGTAGGCACTGCACTGGCCGGTGAGGGCTTTGTCCAGTACCCAGTCATAAATGGCGCGGGCACGCGGCAGGGGTTCGATGATGCGGCCGGTAATCTCATCTGCCAGGCGACGCAGGCTATCGCTGGTGCCCTGGTAACCGGTTTCACGCACGTTGCGATCCAGCTCTTCCTCCGATTCGTGGAAGAATGTGCCGCGTTTGGTAATGTCGAACTGGCGGGTGCGGGTTTCGACCCGCATGGTCAGTGTGATTTCCGGCGTTGAGCTGCCGGCTTCGGCGACAAAGACGTGGAGCTGGCTGGCGGGGTCAAAGCGGATGCCAGCTTTGTTGCCGCCGCCTGACCAGTTGATGGCGGTGACCTGTTGCCAGGGGGTATCCATGGGAATAGGGATCCACAGCATGGCATCGTCGCCATGGCTGGTGGACAAGACATCGACATTGAGTTCGTAGGGGCGCCAGACGCCCCCACTCATGGCCAGCTCGGGCGCCAGCTTGGCCGGTACCTTGATCGGAGCGGGGCCGGCGCTGGAGGGCGCACGTAAACCACTACGGCTGGATTTCTTGAGGCCGGTGCCATTGCTGGCGGCCTTCTTTTTGGGTGCAGCGAAAACGCTACCGGAGGCCAACAGGCCTCCGAGCAGGAAAGTACGACGTTTCATGCGGTCTATAGTACCTCGGATGCAAAGTCGGCAAGGCGCGAGCGCTCACCGCGTTGCAGCGTGATGTGTCCGGCGTGTGGCCAGCCCTTCATGCGGTCGACCACGTAGGTCAGGCCAGAGCTACCTTCGGTCAGGTACGGGGTGTCGATCTGGGCGATGTTGCCGAGACAGACGACTTTGGTACCGGGACCGGCGCGGGTGATCAGGGTCTTCATCTGCTTGGGCGTCAGGTTCTGCGCCTCGTCGATGATGAGGAATTTCTGGATAAAGGTACGGCCGCGCATGAAGTTCAGGCTCTTTACCTTGATGCGCGAGCGGATGAGGTCTCGCGTCGCGGCGCGCCCCCATTCGCCACCGTAGGGGCCGCCATCGTCTTCGTTCTTGTTGAGCACGTCGAGGTTGTCTTCGAGGGCGCCCATCCAGGGGGTCATCTTCTCTTCTTCGGTGCCGGGCAGGAAGCCGATGTCTTCGCCGACCGGTACGGTAACGCGGGTCATGATGATTTCGGCATAGCGCTTCTGATCCAGTACCTGGGTCAGGGCAGCAGCCAGGGTAAGCAGCGTTTTACCGGTGCCGGCCTGGCCGAGCAGGGAGACGAAGTCGATCTCCGGGTCCATGAGCAGATTGAGGGCAAAGTTCTGCTCGCGGTTGCGGGCGTTGATGCCCCAGACGGCGTGCTTCTGGTGCGTGTAATCGACCAGCGTTTCCAGTACCGCGGTTTTGCCATTGACTTCGCGAACGATGGCCTCGAAGGGCGGGTCGTTGAGATCGTAGACAAATTCGTTGAGCAGGAAATCCCGGCACAGGGGGCCAGTGATGCGGTAGCCGGTCTTGGTGTCTTTTT
>JALRGK010000007.1 GCA_023253415.1 Rhodocyclaceae bacterium | reverse complement strand
TGTGGTTGGCGGCCGGCACCAGTTCGGCGGTCAGGTCGCCAGCGCCAATATCCTCGGAGAGTGCGGCCGCGACGTTGCGGGCGATTTCGGCATCCAGATCGAGAGGGAATTCGAGACGTGTTGGTCGGGTAGTCATGATGTCAGGCGTTCAGATCAACGAGTTGAGCAGAGAGCGGATGGCGAGGATGACCTCGCTGGCAGTCAGGCCGAGGGGGCCGAGTTTGGGTAAATTCTCGGATTCGACGCAGACATCCGCGGCCGCGCCGTGTAGCCAGACGGCAGCACAGAGCGCCTGTTCCGGCGCCATACCCTGGGCCAGCAGTGCCGTGGTCAGACCCGTGAGCACATCGCCCATGCCGGCGCTGGCCATGCCGGGGTTGCCGGTGGTGTTGATCCACCAGCGGCCATCGGGGGTAGCAATAATGCTGCCGCAGCCTTTGAGCACCACGGTGGCGTTGTATTGGTCGGCAATGTTGCGGGCGGCTTTGATGCGGTCTGCTTCAATGCTCGGAATATCCGTATCAAGCAGCATGGCTGCTTCACCCGGGTGCGGGGTCAGCAGGGTGGGCGCGGTGCGTTCGCGCAGTTGCTCTGACAGGGTAGGCAACAGCACCAGCGCGTCTGCATCCAGCACCAGGGGTCCTTCAAAATCCAGGGCGCTGGCTAACACAGCACGGGATACTGCCGAGCGGCCCAGGCCGGGGCCAACGCCCAGCGCCGTGAGCGGTGCGTCGCGCAAGCTGGCCGGGTCGCGGAACATGATTTCCGGCTGCAATGGATCCAGCGTGGGGGCACCTGCCTGCGAACCGCCGAGCGCGGCCGCATAAACCCGGCCGGCGCCTGCATGCAGGGCGCTGCGGGCAGCCAGAACAAGCGCTCCGGTCATGGATGGGGCGCCACCGAGTAAACCGGCGCTGCCGGCATCGCCCTTGTTGGCGTTCAGTTGCCGTTGTGGCAGATCATCGGCCCAGAGTTCCGGGTCGTTGATGGCGCCACAGTCCGCAGCGTCGGCTGCGGCAAACAGGGCTGCCGGAATGTCGAGGTCGCAGATCTCGACCTGGCCGCTATGGTCCGGGCCATCGCCCGTCAGCAGCCCGGGTTTGTCGGCGATATAGGTCAGCGTGTGGGTGGCAGTGATGCACAGTGCTTGCGCCACGCCCGTATCGCCATGCAGGCCGGAGGCAATGTCCAGCGCCAGCAGGGGGATGTCATCAAGCAGGCTCAGGGTATTGGCGGCTTCAACCCATTCGGCATAGGGCGCTGTGATCGGTTGATTGAGGCCAATGCCGAACAGGCCATCAACAATCAGGCTGAAACGGTAACCGCGGGTTTGGGGGGCGCCATGAGACGCAAATTCGGTGGTGCCATCGGGGATGTCGGCGTGCAGAACGCCACCGGCAGCTAGAAAGGCTGTATGGGCAGCCCGGGCATCGGCCGGGGTTTTGTCGTTCGCTGGTTGGCCGACACAGATACAGCTATAACCCAGCGCCATCAGCTCGCGGGCACAAACCAGCGCATCGCCCCCATTGTTGCCGGGGCCGACCAGAATGAGTACCGGGTCGGGTCGGTCTCCCGTCAATTCGCGTACCCATTGGGCGGCCGCCTGGCCGGCGCGTTGCATGAGCGTCGGCACCGGCTGGGCAGCCTGAGCTGCGGATTCCACCGCACGCACGCCCCGGATCGTGAGTAAACGATCCTGTTGCGTCACGAACAGGGCGGATTCGGTGGTGTCTGGGGTCATGGAAAGCATGGAAGCCACGGTCGCTTGGCCTTTGGCAAAGGGTCGGGAATAAAGCCGTATTTTATCCTGCCGAACAGCCCCGTCCGCTATAATTGAGGCTTCTTTTTGATCTCTCCGGTCCTCGGGTTGGCGGCTATGGCTGTCTGCCGGATTTGACCGCATTCTGGGTCTTGCTCATGTCGTCTGTGATTGCTCTGCGTGGTGCCGCCGCACTCTCCGAATTCCGTACTCAACGTCTGCTGGAGCGACTGAAGACCGCCTGGTCCGCGATTAGCGGCATCAATAGCGAATACCTGTACCTCGTCGAACTGTCGGCACCGCTGGATGCGGCTGAAACCGAGCGTCTGAACGCTGTGCTCGAAGCGACGGGTCCGGCGGAAGAATTGCCCGGTAGTGTGATCGTGGCACCCCGTCTGGGCACGATTTCACCCTGGTCTTCCAAAGCGACGGATATCCTCCGCCATTGCGGCCTGGGCAACGTGGTGCGCGTTGAGCGGGTGACCCGCTTTATGCCGGTGGCCGTGAAGAAAGCCCCGTCGGCGGCCGAACGTGCGGCTATGGCTGCGCTGATGCACGACCGTATGATTGAAACCGTGCTCGACACCGTGGCTGCCGCTCATGCGCTGTTTGATCATGTGGCGCCGCGTCCGTTGGCGACAGTCGATATTCTGTCGGGCGGTCACCCGGCGCTGGAGGCCGCCAACCGCGACATGGGTCTGGCACTCTCCGACGATGAAGTCGAATACCTGATGACTATCTTCACCGAAGCCGGGCGTAATCCGACCGACGTGGAACTGATGATGTTCGCGCAGGCGAACTCCGAACATTGCCGCCACAAGATCTTCAACGCCGACTGGATCATCGACGGCGTGGCTGAAGCCAAGTCGCTGTTCGGCATGATTCGCGATACGCACAACAAGACGCCGCAGGGCACTGTGGTTGCCTACTCGGATAATGCCGCCATCATGGAAGGCGCCGAAGTCGAGCGTTTCTATCCAGCCGCTGACGGCACCTATGCCTTCAGCAATGAACTGACGCACTACTTGGCCAAGGTAGAAACGCATAATCACCCGACAGCGATTTCGCCGTTCCCGGGTGCGGCTACCGGTTCCGGTGGTGAGATCCGTGATGAAGGTGCGACCGGACGTGGTTCCAAGCCCAAGGCAGGTCTCTGCGGCTTTACCGTGTCGAATCTGAATCTGCCGGATGCCAAGCAGCCGTGGGAGCGTCCGGCCAGTAAGCCGGATCGCATCGCCAGCGCGCTGGACATCATGATCGAAGGTCCGATTGGTGCGGCTGCCTTCAACAACGAATTCGGCCGGCCAAATCTGGCTGGCTATTTCCGTACCTATGAGCAGGTTGTGGGCGATACCGTCCACGGGTACCACAAGCCGATCATGATTGCCGGTGGTGTGGGTTCGATCCAGGCCGGACAATCCTTCAAGCAGGAAAGCTTCGAACCGGGCACGTTGTTCGTTCAGCTCGGCGGTCCGGGTATGCTGATTGGTCTGGGCGGTGGTGCTGCTTCGTCGATGGCTTCCGGTAGCAACCAGGCCGATCTGGATTTCGCTTCGGTACAACGCGGCAACCCGGAAATCGAACGCCGTGCCCAGGAAGTCATTGATCGCTGCTGGCAGATGGGTGCTGATAACCCGATTCTGTCGGCGCATGACGTGGGTGCGGGTGGCTTGTCCAATGCCATGCCGGAACTGGCGCATTCGGGTGGTGTCGGCGCACGTTTCGAACTACGCGCCATCCAGAGTGAAGATCCGGGCATGAGCCCTGCAGAACTGTGGTGTAACGAAGCGCAAGAACGTTATGTGCTGGCCATTGCTGCCAAAGATATCGAACGTTTTGCGGCGCTCTGCGAGCGCGAGCGCTGTCCATTTGCCGTCGTGGGTACGGCAACCGCCGAAGGTCACCTGATTGTAAGCGATAGCCTCTTCAACAACCACGCCGTTGATATGTCGATGCATGCGCTGTTGGGTAAGCCGCCGCGTATGACACGTGACGTCACGCATACCGACTCCCAGTCGGCAGCGCTGGACGCTGATGCTGTGGAACTGAAAGAGGCGGTTTACCGTGTGATGCGTTTGCCAACCGTGGCGGATAAATCCTTCCTGATTACGATTGGTGACCGTAGCGTGGGCGGTCTGACGGCGCGCGACCAGATGGTCGGCCCGTGGCAGGTGCCGGTGGCCGACGTGGCGGTGACCGCCATGGGTTACAACACTCGTCTGGGCGAGGCTTATGCCATGGGCGAACGGACGCCGGTCGCCGTGTTGGATGCACCGGCCTCCGGCCGTATGGCCGTCGGCGAAGCGCTGACCAACCTGGCGGCTGCCCGTGTGACAACGATGGCCGATATCAAGCTGTCCGCCAACTGGATGGCTGCTGCCGGTGCGCCGGGCGAAGATGCCCGTCTGTTCGATACCGTGAAGGCGGTGTCGGATCTGTGTCAGGCCCTGGATGTCGCCATCCCAGTCGGCAAGGATTCGCTCTCGATGCGTACGCGTTGGGATGAGAACGGGAAGACCGAAGAAGTCGTGTCGCCGTTGTCGTTGATTGTGACCGCGTTCGCGCGCGTGCCCGATATCGCCCAAACACTGACCCCGCTGCTCGACCGCGATGAAGCCGATAGCGAACTGATCCTCATCGACCTGGGTAACGGTAAGAACCGTCTGGGCGGTTCGGCGCTGGCCCAGGTGTTCAATGCCACGGGTGACGATGCCCCGGACGTGGATGATCCCCAACAGCTCAAGGCTTTCTATGCGGCCATTCAGTCACTCAACGAAGACGGCCTGCTGCTGGCGTACCATGATCGTTCGGATGGTGGCTTGCTGGCTGCCGCCGCAGAAATGGCCTTTGCCTCGCGCTGTGGTGTGACGATCAATGCTGACATTCTCTGTGTGGATCCGATGGATCAGGACACGGATTACGACAAGAAACCAGGCGTGTTGCAGGGTCGTCGTAACGAGAAGTTGCTCCGTGTTCTGTTCAGTGAAGAACTGGGTGCGCTGATTCAGGTGCGCCGTAGTGATCGCGAAGCCGTGATGGCGCGTCTGCGCACCCATGGTTTGTCGCGTTATTCGGAAGTGATCGGTTACCCGAACCAGACGGATGAGGTTCGTGTGTCACACCTGGGTAAAACCGTGCTGGCCGAGCCGCGTGTCGAGCTGCAACGTGCCTGGTCGGAAACATCGTTCCGTATCCAGTCGCTGCGCGACAATCCGGCCTGTGCCCAGGCTGAATACGACCGCATTCTTGATAACCACGATCGTGGCCTCTTTGCGGCGCTGTCCTTTGATCCGTCGGAAAATATTGCAGCCCCGTTCATCGCCAGTGGTGCGCGCCCACGCGTCGCTATCCTGCGTGAGCAGGGTGTCAACGGTCAGGTCGAGATGGCCGCCGCTTTTGACCGAGCCGGCTTTACCGCGGTGGATGTGCATATGAGTGACCTGCTCGCAGGCCGTGTCACGCTCGACAATTTTGCAGGCTTGGCTGCTTGCGGTGGTTTCTCGTACGGTGACGTGCTGGGTGCCGGTCAGGGTTGGGCGCGTACGATTCTGTTCAACCAGCGTCTGCGTGATGGTTTTGCCGAATTCTTCAACCGTACTGATACCTTTGCCCTAGGCGTTTGTAACGGTTGCCAGATGATGAGCACGCTGCAGGATTTGATTCCGGGTGCTGACCATTGGCCGCGTTTTGTGCGTAACCTGAGCGAACAGTTTGAAGCGCGTCTGGTCATGGCCGAAGTGCCGAACTCGCCGTCGATCTTTATGGCCGGTATGCACGGTAGCAAGCTGCCGGTGATCGTGTCCCATGGTGAAGGTCGTGCCAGGTTTGCCAATGATGCGGACCTCTCTAAGGTGTCGGTCGCGCTGCGTTACATCGATAGCCAGGGCGCAGCAACCGAGCGTTATCCGTTCAACCCGAATGGCTCGCCGCAAGGTGTAGCCGGTGTGACCACGCCGGATGGCCGTTTCACGGTGATGATGCCGCACCCGGAACGGACCTTCCGTACGCTGCAGATGTCATGGTACCCGGGTAAGTTTGGCGAGATCTGGAGTGAAGATGGCCCGTGGCTGCGGATGTTCCGTAACGCACGCAAGTCGCTGGGTTAATCACACACCGCATAGGGCGTTGCCCTGAAACAAAAATGGGAGGCTGCGGCCTCCCA
>JALRGK010000209.1 GCA_023253415.1 Rhodocyclaceae bacterium | reverse complement strand
ATCGTCCATCTTCGAGCCGGTATCGATGAGTGCGGTCGCAAGAATCGTCAATGAGCCACCCTCTTCGATGTTGCGTGCCGCACCGAAGAATCGCTTCGGACGCTGCAGTGCATTGGCATCGACACCACCGGTGAGCACCTTGCCCGAGGCCGGCACCACGGTGTTGTAGGCGCGCGCCAATCGGGTGATCGAGGAGGTTGCCCTCAGCGACGGCAGAAAAATGGGTTTTTTCCAGCAATTCGTCGGGTTGGATGAGTTGAGCGATGTCTGGCGCCGTGCTGCCCAAGCCTTGCGGGTACTGTTCTGTGAACAATACGGGGACGTTTAACTGGCGGGCAACGCCGATGAGCCAGGCGCTGTGTTCAATGATGCTAGCACCGCCGTCAATGGCGGGTAGCAGCCGTTCCTGCAGGTCGATAACCAGCAGCACTGATCGATGGGCATCCAGTTTCATGCGTTTTCCCCCGAGGTGGGCGCTCGGCTGTGCCGAAGCTATTGAACTGATAGGTAAAAATGATTGCCAGCGGCGCTTCTAGGGCTTATATTACATCCCATGTCTGCAATGTTTATGATGCTTCTCGCTCGAAAGGCCATCTCGGGTGGTCGGGCGACCTATTGGCTGCACCTGCTACTGGGTGCACGTCCGCTGCTGCGCGTGGCGCGCACATACTAAACACCCCCACATTGCAAAAGACCTTTCCGGCAATTTTTACGGAAGTTGCCGGATCCCCAGATTGAATTTAGGTTGGGTTACGAAAGACCCGGCCTTCAGGAGCCTGACATGAAAAAAGACCAATTGATTATTTTTGATACCACCTTGCGCGATGGTGAGCAGAGCCCAGGTGCGTCGATGACCAAAGACGAAAAAATCCGTGTCGCACGCCAGCTGGAGCGTATGCGTGTGGATGTGATCGAGGCGGGGTTTGCTGCAGCGTCGCCGGGCGATTTTGACTCGATTAACTCGATCGCCCAGGTGATTCGCGAATCGACGATCTGTTCACTGGCGCGTGCCAATGAAAACGATATCCGTCGTGCTGGTGAGGCCATTGCACCGGCACCGCGGAAGCGTGTGCATACCTTTATTGCGACCAGCCCGATTCATATGGAGAAGAAACTCCGTATGACGCCGGATCAGGTGGTGGAACAGGCCGTTAAAGCCATAGGCTGGGCGCGCGAATATACCGATGATGTCGAGTTTTCGGCAGAAGATGCCGGCCGCTCGGATATTGATTTCCTTTGCCGCGTTTTTGAAGCCGTGATCAAAGCCGGTGCAACCACGCTGAACGTGCCGGATACCGTGGGTTATAACGTGCCGGGACAGTACGCCGAAACGATCCGTCAGCTGATCGAGCGCGTGCCGGGTTCGGACAAGGTCGTCTGGTCGGTGCATTGCCATAACGATCTCGGTTTGGCTGTGGCCAACTCGTTGGCCGCCGTGATGGCGGGTGCCCGTCAGGTGGAATGTACGGTTAACGGTCTTGGTGAGCGTGCCGGTAATGCCTCATTGGAAGAAGTCGTGATGGCGGTGCGTACCCGTGCCGATATATTCCCCGTAGAAACCCGGATCGACACGACGCAGATCGTGCCGGCGTCGAAGCTCATTTCGCAGATTACCGGTTACCCGGTGCAGCCGAATAAGGCCATCGTCGGTGCCAATGCCTTTGCGCATGAATCGGGTATTCATCAGGATGGCGTGCTCAAGCATCGTGAAACGTATGAAATCATGCGTGCCGAAGACGTGGGCTGGTCGCAGAACAAGCTGGTGCTTGGCAAACACTCCGGTCGTAACGCCTTCAAGTCGCGCTTGGCAGAGCTGGGCGTGGTGCTCGACAGCGAAGAAGCTTTGAACTCGGCCTTTGCCAAGTTCAAGGAACTTGCCGACAAGAAACACGAAATCTTTGATGAAGACCTCCAGGCGTTGTTGTCGGACGAAGCCGTAACGCCGGAAACCGAACATTACAAACTCACCTATTCCCAGGTGACGTCAGAGACAGGTGAAACCCCGGTCGCCCGTTTGACGCTGTCGGTGGGTGGTGAAGAGAAGAAGGCGGAATCGACAGGCTCTGGCCCGGTGGATGCCACGTTTAAGGCGATTGAGTCGGTGCTCAACAGCGGTAGCGAGTTGCTGCTCTATTCGGTGAACAACATTACCTCGGGCACCGATGCCCAGGGCGATGTGACGGTGCGCTTGTCCAAAGGCGGTCGTGTCGTGAATGGCAGTGGCGCCGATACGGATATCGTGATCGCTTCGGTGAAGGCGTACCTGAATGCCTTGAACCGTTTGCATAACGAACCGGCCAAATTGAACCCGCAAGAGGGTGTTTAAGACTCATACGGTCTTGAAGGAATGATCATGGTTGAAACACAAAATAAACAACAGGCCAGTAATACGGATGATGTCCGTATTGCGGCGATCAGCGAACTCGCACCTCCGGCGAATGTGCTGAATGCCTTTCCGGTCAGCGCCGCGGTTGCCCAGCGTGTCACGGCGGCCCGTCAGGGGATTCATCGGGTACTGCATGGCGCTGATGACCGTCTGGTCGTGGTGATTGGGCCCTGCTCGGTACACGATAACGAAGCCGCGCTGGATTATGCCCGTCGCCTGGCTGTGGAGGCTGAGCGTCTGGCCGATGATCTGTTGATCGTGATGCGCGTTTACTTCGAGAAGCCTCGTACGACCGTGGGCTGGAAAGGGCTGATCAATGACCCGCACCTGGATAACAGCTTCGATATCAACGAAGGCCTGCGCCGCGCCCGCAAACTGCTGCTGGATGTGAATACGATCGGCTTGCCTTGTGCGACCGAGTTCCTCGATATGATCACGCCGCAGTATGTGGCGGACCTGATCAGCTGGGGTGCTATTGGTGCGCGCACCACTGAGTCGCAGGTGCACCGCGAGCTGGCTTCGGGCCTGTCGTGTCCGGTCGGTTTCAAGAATGGTACCGATGGCAACGTGCGCATCGCCATGGATGCCATCCGCTCGGCGCAATCACCGCATCACTTTTTGTCGGTGACCAAATCGGGCCATGCCGCCATCGTGCAAACGGTCGGTAACGAAGATTGCCACGTCATTCTGCGGGGCGGCAAAGAGCCGAACTATGATGCGGCGAGTGTTGACGCCGCCTGTACGGAAATGGCCAAGGCCGGTATCCCGGCGCGCGTGATGATCGACTTCTCGCATGGCAATAGCCGCAAGGAATATCAGCGGCAGATGGAAGTTAGCGCCGATGTGGCTGCCCAACTGGCGTCGGGCGAAGAACGCATCATGGGCGTGATGGTGGAATCACACATTAATGCCGGTCGTCAGGATCTGGTGGCGGGCAAGCCGCTGGCCTATGGTCAGAGTATTACGGATGCCTGCATCAATTGGGAAGACAGTGTGACGTTGCTG
>JALRGK010000208.1 GCA_023253415.1 Rhodocyclaceae bacterium | reverse complement strand
AGAGTCCCTCAATCAGGTCGACATCCGGCTTTTCCATGAGCTGCAAAAACTGGCGTGCATAGGCCGACAGGCTTTCAACATAGCGACGCTGGCCCTCGGCGTAGAGCGTGTCAAAGGCCAGAGAGCTTTTGCCCGAACCGGAAAGGCCCGTAATCACGATCAATTTGTGACGAGGTAGATCCAGGCTGATGTTCTGGAGGTTGTGCGTGCGTGCACCGCGGATGCGGATGTCGTCCATGGCGGGTTCCGGTCTGTCAGAAAGCGATAGAGGCCCGGGAAAGTTCAGGCCAACTGGTAATATTACGCGGCTGTGTTTGTGCGTCGCAACTGGCGCGCAATTTATTTCTTTACCATGCACCGTTTCTGCTGATTCTAAGTCTGACAATCATGTCCCAAGATTCCACCCGCACCAAAGAACCGATGTTGGCCGATGAGCGCCGCGCAGCCCTGGGACTGGCGGCCATTTTTGCACTGCGTATGCTAGGTCTGTTTATTGTGCTGCCGGTATTTGCTGTTGCAGCACGGGAGCTGACGGGTGGCCAAGATGTCGCTGCCGTGGGCCTGGCATTGGGGGCATATGGGCTAACGCAGGCCTTTCTGCAACTGCCGTTCGGTATTCTGGCAGATCGCTGGGGGCGTAAACCTGTGATTGCCTGTGGCCTGGTTTTATTTGTACTGGGGAGTGTCGTTTGCGCACTGGCAGATTCGGTTCAAACCATGACGTTGGGACGTATGTTGCAAGGCAGTGGTGCAATCTCCGCCGCCATTACGGCGTTGGTTGCGGATCTGACCCGTGATAGCCAGCGTAGCAAAGCCATGGCGATGGTGGGCGGCTCTATTGCCCTGATGTTTGCGCTCTCCCTTGCAGTTGCCCCGGTGTTATATGGCTGGATCGGCCTTGGTGGTCTGTTCTGGTTGACCTGCGCCTTGGGTGTTGCGGCCTTCTGGGCGCTTTTCCGGCTGGTGCCTCCGGCACCACCATTGCCAACTGCCGTGCCTGGTACCTTTATCCAGGTGCTGCGTGAGCCCCGTTTGTTTCGCCTCAACCTGGGGGTCTTCATTCTGCATGCGATCCAGATTGCCATGTGGGTGGCTGTGCCCGCACTTCTGATCCAGCGGGCTGGGTTAGCGCTTCAGAATCACTGGATGGTTTATGTGCCGGCGGTACTGGCCTCCTTCTTTGCGCTTTGGCCGGCGATGATGCAGGCCGAGCGCCATCAGCGTATGGCCCAAGTCTTCAGCATCGCTGTTCTGCTCCTGGTGCTCGTTCAGATCGGTTTTGTCGGCTTTGTGGCAATGGGGGATGCGACTGGGCAATCCCTGGCGTTGGGTACGATGCTACTGTTGGTCAGTGTCTTTTTTTGTGGCTTCAATATTTTGGAAGCCTTGCAACCGTCACTTATTTCCCGGATTGCGCCGCCGGCTGGCAAAGCCCGTGCGTTGGGTATTTACAATACCCTGCAGTCCCTGGGTCTCTTTACAGGTGGGGCGCTAGGTGGCTATCTGCTTGAAACGGGAGGGTATTTGGCCGTGTTTGCCGGTTGCGCTGCTATGGCATTGATCTGGTTGGTTATTTTGGTTCAATGGCCAGCACGAGTACCGTCCAATAGGCCGGCGTGATAACCTAGCAACCGGTAAGCCATCTTTTTGGCCGCTACACTCGTTCACTCTGGAGACTCGTCTTATGGCATCGCTCAATAAAGTTATTCTCATCGGCAACCTGGGTGCAGACCCGGAAACCCGTTACACCACTTCTGGCGATGCGGTTTGCAATATCCGCCTAGCGACGACCGATACTTGGCGCGACAAGGCCAGTGGGGAGCAGCGTGAAGCAACCGAGTGGCACCGTGTGGTGTTTTATCGTCGCCTCGCAGAAATTGCTGGCCAGTATCTGAAAAAGGGCTCGCAGGTTTACATCGAAGGTCGCATCAAGACCCGCAAATGGCAAGACAAAGATGGCCAGGAGCGTTACACGACAGAAGTCGAAGCCACCGAAATGAAAATGCTGGGGCGCCGTGAAGGTCAGGGCGAGCCGGTCAGCCGTGATGATCCGTTTGCGCCGGCAGCTGCTGTCGGAGGTAACGCCAGCCGTCGTCCGCCGGCCAATGTGGCGGATCTCGACGACGATATTCCGTTTTAACGTATTTCAGCCCGTTCGGCGTTTTTGTATCTAGTTTTGTAGTTGGGAGTAGCTATGTCGGCAGGAACGTCGAATACGGGTGCTGCTTCGGCGCATGAAACCAAGACGAGTTTGCAATTACTCGTCTTAGGTGCGCTGGGCGTGGTGTATGGGGACATCGGGACGAGTCCCCTGTACGCATTCAAAGAGCTTTTTGCCGGTAATCACCCGATCCCCCTGACTGAAGCCAACGTCTTCGGTGGCCTATCGATGATCTTCTGGGCGCTGATGATTATCGTTTCGTTCAAATATATTGTGTTCATTCTGCGGGCCGATAACCGGGGCGAGGGTGGCATGATGGCGCTGATTGCGCTGGCACTGCACGAAGCACAGGACAAGCCCAAACGGGCCAAATGGATTATGTTGGCGGGGATTCTCGGTACGGCCATGTTCTACGGTGACGGGATGGTAACGCCAGCGATCTCGGTGCTCTCCGCGGTGGAAGGCCTGCAAGTGATCGCGCCCCAGTTCAATAGTGTGGTGATCCCGATCACGATTGTTATTCTGACCATGCTGTTCATGTTTCAGAAGCATGGCACGGCCAAAGTAGGTGCGTTCTTTGGCCCGGTCATGGCGGCCTGGTTTGGTGTATTAGGTGTCATGGGTGTCTATAACGTGATTGAAAATCCGCACGTGCTCCTGGCGCTCAATCCGGTATATGCCATCCATCTGCTGGTTGATAATCCCCACATGGCGATGTTCGCGATGGGTAACGTAGTGTTGGCCGTGACGGGGGCTGAAGCACTCTATGCCGATATGGGCCATTTCGGCCGCAAGCCGATTCGTCTGGCGTGGGCCTTCTTTGTGTTGCCGGCATTAGTCATCAACTACTTCGGTCAGGCGGCACTCGTGCTGGGTAATCCCGATGCGGTTGATAATCCGTTTTACATGGGGGTGCCCGAATACCTGCGCTTTCCGCTAGTCTGTCTGGCGACCTGCGCCACCGTTATTGCCTCCCAGGCGGTGATTACCGGGGCCTATTCGATGACACGTCAGGCGATGCAGCTCGGTTTTGTACCACGTATGCTGGTTCAGCATACCTCCGAGAAGGAACAGGGTCAGATCTACATGCCGGGCGTCAATTGGATGCAGCTGGCTGCTGTGATTCTCCTAGTGCTCACCTTCAAATCTTCGAATAATCTGGCAGCGGCTTACGGTCTCGCAGTAACAGGTGATATGGTGATTACCTCGCTATTGGCGGTGGTGGTGGCTGCCAAGATCTGGCAATGGGGTTGGTACCGGGCAGCGCTGCTGTTTGCCTTTTTCCTCGTCTTCGAATTGATCTTCCTGTGGGCCAATATCCAGAAGATTCCGGATGGCGGTTGGTTCCCGCTGGTTGCTGGTTTAGTCATCTTTACCATCATGACAACCTGGAAACGCGGTCGCCAGCTGCTCCGCAAGCGTTTGCGCAGTGAAGAACTGCGGCTCGATGCCTTTGTCGGTAGCCTCGCAGTGGGTGGTCCGACCCGGGTGCCCGGAACTGCTGTGTTTCTGAATGCAGATCTAACAGGGGTGCCGCATGCCATGCTGCATAACCTGATGCATAACAAGGTGTTGCACGAAAAAGTGCTGGTCACCTGTGTGCAGATTGAGGATGTGCCCTTTGTACCTGAAACGGATCGGGTCGAAGTGAAGACGCTGAAAGAAAATTTCTGGACTGTGCTGATTCGCTATGGGTTCAAAGAAGAACCGAATATTCCTGTGGCGTTAGCGATGTGCGAGGCATACGGCTTACCCATCAATATGATGGAGACCTCGTTCTTCCTGGGTCGTGAAACCCTCATTCCGAAGCTCAATTCGGAAATGGCATTCTGGCGAGAAAAGTTATTTGTCACCATGTTCCGTAATGCGGATAGCGCAACCAACTACTTCAATATTCCAACCAATAGAGTCGTGGAGCTCGGTACCCAGGTCGTTCTTTGAGTGATTTCCCGTCGATGGGCGCATTGCTTTGTTGCGATGTGCTCGCTCCTTGCCTATCTAGGTGATATGTCTTCGTTCGCTGCGCGCATCGCGCCGCGCACTGCATCCCATCCGAAAAATAACTTTAAGTATTACGTATTTTTTTGACCATCGCCGTGGTCGAGGTGTCATGCAGGAACGGGATGGACACAACCTGACCACCCCAGCCTCGTACTTCGGGCGCGCCAACGATGTTGTCGACGGACCAGTCCCCGCCTTTGACGAGAATGTCAGGTTGGCAGTCAAGGATGCGTTCGATGGGGGTATCTTCATCAAACCAGGTAACCATCGAGACACATTCCAATGATGCCAAGACAGCCATACGGTTCACCAAGGGGTTGAGTGGTCGGTCATCCCCTTTGCCCAAGCGTTTGACCGAAGCGTCAGAATTGGCTGCAACAATCAACGATGCGCCGAGCGCACGGGCTTGCGCAAGATAAGTCACATGGCCGCGGTGCAGAATGTCAAAGCAGCCATTCGTAAACACCAGTGGTCGGGGTAACAGGGCAATACGACGGGCCAGATCTGATGGCTCAACCATTTTCTGTTCGAAATCCGGGGGGGGTAGAAGCGAAGTCGATGCCATGGGGAATACTCCGGTCTCATGTGAGAAATGATGAAACAGGGCAGGATTCTATCAATGCACGTTGTCTTTTAGTGAATGCGTTGTCCAACGTGGTGATTTATCTTGGTATTTTGACTTCTTAAGGCGGTGCTATCGGTATGCTGAGTGATAGAATTAAACTGTTTAGGAATTTGCAGAAAAACAGTCATCAATGTCGATAACACCTTATGTGGAAATCAGCGGCCTGGATTTCGCCTACGGCGAACGACCAGTGCTGTCGGGTGTTTCGATGCAGTTACCCAAAGGTAAATTGACGGCCATTATGGGCGGTTCCGGTTGCGGAAAAACAACCCTGTTGCGTCTGATCGGTGGTCAGATTCAGCCGACACGCGGCAGTCTTAAGGTGGGCGGGCAGGAAGTTAGCCGCCTCAATGAAGCATCGCTCTATGCCATGCGTCGCCGCATGGGCATGCTGTTCCAGTTCGGTGCCTTGTTTACCGATTTGAGCGTGTTCGATAACGTGGCCTTTCCTTTGCGCGAGCACACCAAGTTACCCGAGTCGGCTATTCGGGATCTGGTGCTCCTCAAGTTAGAAGCGGTTGGGTTGCGTGGGGCAGCCTCGCTGATGCCGGCCGAGTTATCCGGGGGTATGGCAAGGCGGGTCGCGCTGGCGCGCTCCGTGGCGCTGGATCCAGAACTGATTCTGTTTGATGAACCGTTTACGGGTCTGGATCCGATTTCGCTCTCGATCATCGCGACCTTGATCCGTCGTTTGACCGATGCGCTGGGAGCAACCTCGGTCATGGTCACGCACGATGTCCATGAGTCTCTGGCGGTTGTGGATCATGTCTACTTTATGTCCGCTGGCCGCGTCGTCGGTTCAGGGACGCCTGACGAGATCCGCGTCTCCACAGATCCGTATGTCTACCAGTTTGTGCATGCCCAACCGGATGGCCCCGTCCATTTTCATTATCCGGCACCCGTGCTGGATGATGAGTTGATCGCCGAGGTTCTGTGATGGGTGCGGTGACTCAATTTCTGTCTCGTCTGGGTGCTGGTACCATTGACCGCATCTGGCGGCTGGGTTTTGCGGCCCGTTTTTTTGGGGCGATGCTTTCGCATTCGGGGGAAACTTTCCGTCGACCACGGCTGTTGTTACGCGAGCTTTACACCAGTGGCGTACTTTCCCTGATCATTATTCTGGTTTCCGGACTATTCGTGGGGTTAGTGCTGGGTTTGCAGGGGTACGATACATTGCAGCGTTATGGGTCATCCGAAGCGCTCGGTATCCTCGTTGCGCTGTCGTTGGTGCGCGAGCTGGGGCCCGTTGTAGCCGGCCTATTGTTCGCCTCGCGTGCGGGCTCTTCGATGACCGCTGAAGTCGGTTTGATGAAAGCGACGGAGCAACTGACGGCGATGGATATGATGGCCGTCAATCCGCTGGCCCGAATTATGGCGCCACGTTTCTGGGGCGGCGTGATTGCCATGCCGTTGTTGGCGGCTTTATTTACGGCGGCCGGCATTTTTGGTGGCTGGTTGATCGGTGTCATTTTCATCGGCGTTGATGAAGGTGCGTTCTGGGCACAGATGCAGGCAAATGTGAATTTCCGGGAAGACGTATTCAATGGCATCATTAAAAGCGCGGTTTTCGGTGTGGCAGTGTCGCTGATTGCCGTGTTTGAAGGTTTTGATGCAATACCGACGGCTGAAGGGGTGTCGCGAGCGATTACCCGGACAGTAGTGACGTCGGCGCTTGCCATTCTGGCGCTGGATTTTGTGCTGACATCGTTTATGTTCCGAGGCTTATGATGAACCGCAAGGTAATGGATCTCTGGGTGGGTATTTTTGTGGCAATCGGTTTTGCCGCAGTCCTTTTTCTGGCACTGAAGGTCAGTAATTTTTCGGCCAGTAGCTTTGCAAGCACCTACGAAATTACCGCCAAATTTGACAACATTGGTGGTTTGAAAGTGCGCGGTCCCGTTAAAAGCGCGGGCGTTGTAGTGGGGCGCGTTGCCGATATCCGGTTTGACCCACAGACCTATGAGGCGAATGTGCTACTGCGCATTGATAGCCAGTATGCTTTTCCCAAAGATACGTTCGCCTCGATTCTGACCTCCGGGCTACTGGGTGAGCAGTACATTGGTCTGGATGCCGGCGGTGATGAGCGGATGATTCCTCCGGGGGGCAAGATCGCCAAAACGCAATCGGCGATTGTTCTTGAAAAACTGATCAGCCAGTTCCTGTTTAACAAGGCTTCGGAAGGTAAGAAGAATGCAGGTAATGAATAAGATGTCACTGCGAGGTTGGTGTGCGGCGCTGGTATGCGTAGCCGGCCTAGCTGGCTGTGCTACCACGGAAACCGCTAACCCGCGTGATCCCTGGGAGGGCTATAACCGCGGTATGTTCCAGGTCAATGAAGCCTTGGATAAGGTCATCATCAAACCTGTTGCCGTGACCTACGATTTCATTTTGCCCGAACCGATCCGTATTCTGGTGACCAATTTCTTCTCGAATATTGGTGACGTGATGATCGGCGTTAATGACCTCTTGCAGGGGCGCGGGGAGCAGGCGTTTAATGACCTCGGTCGTGTCGTGATCAATACCACGCTGGGTTTTGGTGGCCTGTTTGACGTGGCAGGTAATGCCGGTTGGTATAAAAATGACAATGACTTCGGTGTGACGTTTGGCCGCTGGGGTGTGCCGCCAGGGCCCTATTTTGTACTGCCGATACTGGGCCCCAGTGATATACGCGACACCTTTGGCTGGGCGGCGGATATTGCTGCCAGCCCGATTGATCTGATTTTCAGGGATCCTACGGCCTACTACACGGCCTGGGGCGTGCGCTTCCTGAATACGCGTGCCAATCTGCTACCGGCCGAGAAGATTATCGAAGAAGCGGCCACAGATAAGTACAGCTATCTGCGTGATGCTTTTATGCAGAACCGTCTGAATCTGATTTACGATGGTGCACCACCGCCAGGGTTGGATGTTGCGGATGAGCCCACCGCAAACCCGGCTGTGGCCACCACACCAGACAAGGTTGCGGATCAAGCTACTGACGGCACGACGGCGCAGCAGTAGAATAAGCAGATGTATCTTAAGGAAGCCTGTCTCATGCTGTTTGCCCGTGTGTCCCGTTTTTTTGCGCTGATTGCTTTGTTGGCATCAACCGCTGCCTTCGCAAATACTCTTCCGCCTGATCAGCTGGTGAAGCAGATCACGCAAGAGACCTATGTGTTTGTCAATCAGGATGCGGCCTTGCAGAAAGGTGATACATCCAAACTGATCGAATGGGCGGAAAAATCGGTCGTCAACAGTTTTGACTTCAATCGCATGACAAGCCTGGCCGTAGGTAAAGATTGGCGCAATGCGACACCCGAGCAAAAAAAGGTTCTGGTTCAGGAATTCCGCAAACTGCTCATCCGTACTTTTGCCAATGCCTTCATTGGCATCAAGAAAGAGCAGACCATTGAATACAAACCGTTCAAGATGAACCCCGATGATCGGGATGTGGTTGTTAAGGCATTGATTATCAAGCCAGGCACCAAGCCTGTTGATGTGAATTTCAGCCTGGAAAAAGAATCCGAAGGCTGGAAGGTGTACGACGTCGTCCTGGCTGGTATTTCGCTGATCACCAATTATCGAGAAAGCTTTGCCCAGGAGATTCGCACGAATGGCATGGATGGGCTGATCAAGATGTTGGCTGACAAGAACAAGCAGCTTGATCAGAAGGCCAAGGCCTCCTGAATATTGCAATGACGGCGATTCAAGTCCTTGAGGGTGGGCGTCGGCTCGATATCCGTGGGGATATGACCATGGCTGAAGTCCCGGGTCTGCTCGAGGCCATCGCACCATTGAAAGGCGTTACCCATGTGGATTTGAGCGCCATCGGGCGTGTTGATTCCTCGGCGCTCACTGTGTTGCTGGCCTGCAGCCGCGCGGCACAAGGGGCAACGGTGACGGTGCACCATGCGCCCGCCACGTTGAGAGCACTGAACGATCTCTACGGTCTACAAACCCTGTTCTGGGTTGTCTGAGCGGGTGGCAGTCTCCGCAGTTTCCGTCCGGCAGGTCTCAAAAATATTTGCACGGGCCAGCCAACGCGTTCCGGCATTACAGAATGTGTCGCTGGATATTGCGCCCGGCGAGTTTTTCGGTTTGCTGGGGCCGAATGGTGCGGGTAAAACGACGCTAATTTCCTGCATGGCAGGTCTGTGTCGCCAAGATCAAGGTCAAATTCACATTTTGGGTCACGATACCCGTACTGCCTATCGCGATGCGCGACGCGCCCTGGGTGTCGTGCCACAGGAACTGGTTTTTGACCCTTTCTTTTCTGTCCGCGAAATCCTGCAATTACAGTCGGGTTATTTCGGGATTCGTAAGAATGATGACTGGATCGACGAGTTGCTTGCAGCACTTGATCTCACAGATAAAGCTGCAAGTTCTATGCGCAGTTTGTCGGGTGGCATGAAGCGTCGGGTTCTGGTAGCCCAGGCGCTGGTCCATCGCCCCCCGGTCATTATTCTGGACGAACCAACCGCGGGGGTTGATGTCGCGTTGCGTCAGGGGCTCTGGCAATTTATCCGGCGCTTGAACCGGGATGGCCATACGATTATCCTGACGACCCATTATCTGGAAGAAGCAGAGGCTCTTTGCGGACGGGTTGCGCTGATGCGATCTGGCCAAATTTGTGCCCTGGAGAGAACCGAAACGCTCATTCGTCAGTTTGCCAAACATCGTTTGACCGTACGATTGGCTGACGGTGGGCATCCGTTACCGGCCGTGCTGATGGCGCAGGCTAAGCCTCTTCCGGAAGCGCCTCGCACCTGGCTCTGGACGTTGGATCAGCTCTCGGAGATAGAATCGGTGCTGGCATCGCTCCGTGAATCTGGTTGCAAACTGGAAGATATGAGCATTACGCCACCTGACCTGGAAACCGCATTTTTGTCCTTTATGAATGACGGGGCAGGCAAGGGGGAACGGCGTGATTGAATTCATGACGTTACTGCACAAAGAGTTGTTACGTTTCTGGAAAGTCGGGTTTCAGACGGTGTGCGCCCCTGTGTTAACCGCGCTGCTCTACCTCATGATCTTTTCACAGGTCCTTGATAACCACGTGCAGGTCCATGGTGTTCGCTATACCGCCTTCCTGATTCCGGGGTTGGTGATGATGTCGGTGTTGCAAAATGCCTTTGCGAACAGTTCCTCATCGCTGATTCAGTCCAAAATCACCGGAAACCTCGTGTTTGTGTTGCTGACGCCGATTTCCAACTTGCAGTTTTTCGGTGCCTATCTGTTGGCTGCTACCGTCCGTGGTGCGGTGGTGGGTGGCGGTGTATTGCTGGCGACCTGCTGGGTGGGTGGTCTGACCCTTGCGGAACCCGCATGGGTGCTGCTCTTTACCCTATTAGGTGGGGCCCTCATGGGGGCGCTAGGGCTGATTGCAGGCATGTGGGCAGAAAAGTTCGATCAGCTCGCAGCCTTTCAGAATTTTCTGATTATGCCGCTCACGATGCTGTCGGGCGTCTTCTACTCGGTACAATCTCTCCCTGTGTTCTGGCAGGCGCTGTCCCGGTTAAATCCGGTGTTCTATCTGATTGACGGATTTCGCTACGGCTTCTTTGCGGTGTCTGATGCCTCACCCTGGCTTTGCTTCGGTGTGGCGCTTGCTTTTACTGTGTCGATTGGTTTACTGAGTTATGTTTTGCTGGTTCGTGGTTATAAGCTGCGGACTTAATCAGGTCACAAGGTTGGATTATGGTTCGTCTGGAAGATATTGAAGCAACGCTGCGGGCAAAACTGCCTGTGGTCCATTTAGCGCTTGACGGCGATGGTCGTCATTTCGAGCTGTTGATTGTCAGCGATGCCTTTGTGGGGCTGCCCCGTGTGCGTCGTCATCAGGCAGTCTATGGGGCGCTGGGTGATGCGATGCGCGATGAACTGGTGCATGCCCTGACCATGCAGACCCTGACGGCCGAGGAGTGGAAGAATCGTGGATAAGTTGTTGATTCAGGGCGGTAACCGCCTGCACGGTGATGTGCGCATTTCGGGCGCCAAGAATGCGGCATTGCCAATTCTCTGCGCCAGTCTCCTGACGCGTGAACCGTTGGCGCTGACCAATTTGCCGCACCTTCATGATGTTGCCACCATGATTCGTTTGCTGACGAACATGGGGGTTGGTTCGACCTTGGACGGTGCCGAAGCGGGTGTGACCTTGGATGCCAATGGTCTAACGGATCCGACCGCACCCTATGAACTCGTCAAAACCATGCGTGCCTCGATTCTTGTGCTCGGCCCGCTTGTGGCGCGGTGGGGGGAAGCTAAAGTCTCTCTACCCGGAGGCTGCGCCATCGGTGCACGCCCGGTGGATCAGCACATCAAAGGCCTGCAGGCCATGGGCGCAGAAGTCCATGTGGAGGCAGGTTATATCCATGCCAAGGCGCCTGCGGGTGGTCTGAAAGGTGCCCGGATCTGTACGGATATGGTGACTGTGACGGGCACAGAAAATCTGATGATGGCCGCTACTCTGGCGAATGGCGAAACGGTCATTGAAAACGCAGCCTGTGAGCCGGAAGTGGTGGATCTGGCTAATTGCCTGATCGCCATGGGGGCCAAAATTGAAGGTGCAGGCACCGATGTAATTCGTATTCAGGGCGTACCTGCCTTGCATGGTGCCGAGCATGCCGTTATGCCTGACCGGATTGAGACGGGCACCTTCCTTTGTGCCGCGGCGATTACCGGTGGGGATGTTGTGTTGCAGGGAACTTCCGGTGCCTATCTGGAAGCAGTAACGGCGAAGCTGGTCGAAGCCGGTTGTGTCATCGGTGGTGATGCGAATCACATGAGCATCAAAGCCCCGATGCGACTCAAATCAGTATCCTTCCGTACGGCACCTTATCCAGCTTTTCCAACGGATATGCAGGCACAGCTTATGGCGGTCAACTGTCTGGCCGAAGGCACGGCGATTATCAAGGAAACAATTTTCGAGAACCGCTTCATGCATGCAGTTGAGCTCATGCGCCTCGGGGCGGATATCCATATCGACGGCAATTCGGCGGCTGTCACAGGGGTTGAGAAACTGGAAGGGGCAACCGTGATGGCCACGGATCTGCGCGCCTCGGCCGCGCTGGTGATTGCGGGACTGGCCGCCCAGGGAGAAACCCTGATCGAGCGGATTTATCACCTGGATCGTGGCTACGAACGTATTGAAGAAAAGCTGGCACGCCTCGGGGCATCGGTGCGCCGCGTCCGTTAAAATAGCGCCTATTACCTGATATTGCCTTGAACTGATTGGATTACGCTGTGACTTGCATGAATACCGGCATCACGATCGCTCTCTCCAAAGGGCGCATTCTGGAAGAAACACTGCCGCTGCTGGAAGCAGCCGGCATTCTGCCGACTGAAGATCCGGAGTCGTCGCGCAAACTGATTTTGCCTACGCAGGATCCTGATGTCCGGATTGTGATCGTACGGGCAACCGATGTGCCGACCTATGTGCAGTATGGCGCGGCCGATCTTGGCGTTGCCGGTAAGGATGTTTTGATTGAACATGGTGGCCAGGGTTTATATCAGCCGCTGGATCTGCAGATTGCCCGTTGCAAGATGATGGTGGCTGTGCCGGAAGGCTTTGATTATGCCGCGGCCGTGAAACCGGGTAGCCGCCTACGAGTGGCGACCAAGTACGTGAATATTGCCCGGGATCACTTCGCGACCAAGGGTGTTCATATTGACCTGATTAAGCTCTATGGCTCCATGGAGCTGGCACCGCTGGTCGGTTTGTCAGATGCAATCGTTGATCTCGTGTCATCCGGCAATACCTTACGTGCGAACAATTTGCAGGCTGTTGAGGAAGTCATGCCCATCTCCTCGCGACTGGTTGTCAACCCCGCCGCGTTGAAGCTCAAGCACGAGCGTTTGCAACGCATGTTGGCTGACTTTGAGGGCGTGGTTAACCGCCAGGCAGCCTGAGGTTGAGGAAAGAATCATGATCCGTCGTCTGAGCACGCAATCGCCCGATTTTGATGCCGAGTTGAGAGATCTACTGGCGCTCGAAGCCGAACAGGATGCCAGCATTGAAAAAACGGTGCTGGAGATCCTAGCGGAAATCCGCCGTCGAGGTGATGTGGCCCTGCTGGAGTTCACACGAAAATTTGATCGTCTGGCTGTTCACGAGGCATCGCATTTAGAACTGCCGGCCCGGGAACTGCAGGCTGCTCTGACGTCACTTGCGCCAGAACAGCGTACTGCTCTGGAAACCGCCGCGAGTCGTATCCGTGCGTTCCATGAACGACAGCGGGTAGAAGGTTGGACTTATACCGAAGCCGATGGCACGGTGCTCGGTCAGCGCGTTACTCCGCTCGATCGTGTTGGTCTGTACGTGCCCGGTGGCAAGGCGGCTTATCCCTCGTCGGTGTTGATGAACGCCATTCCGGCCAAAGTGGCGGGCGTGCAGGAGCTGATTATGGTTGTGCCGACGCCCGGAGGGGAGCGCAATCCCTTGGTGCTGGCCGCAGCAGCGATTGCGGGCGTAGATCGCGTTTTTACGATTGGTGGTGCGCAGGCAGTTGCTGCACTGGCCTATGGCACTGAAAGCGTACCGCAGGTCGATAAGATTGTTGGCCCGGGTAATGCCTATGTAGCCAATGCCAAGCGTCATGTGTTCGGTACCGTGGGTATCGACATGATTGCCGGTCCTTCCGAGATTCTGATCATTGCCGACGGTAGTACGCCACCGGACTGGGTGGCGATGGATCTATTTTCGCAGGCTGAACATGATGAGCTCGCTCAATCCATTCTCATTTGTCCGGATGCTGCTTATCTGGATGCTGTGACCGAAAGCATCGAACGATTGCTGCCACAAATGCCACGTGCGCAAGTCATTCGGACGTCACTCAAGGATCGCGGTGCGCTGATTCTGGTCAAGGATCTGGCCGAAGCCTGTGCGATCAGTAACCGGATTGCGCCCGAGCACCTGGAGTTATCAGTGCAAGATCCGCAAGCGCTGGTGCCGCAGATTCGTCACGCGGGTGCCATCTTCATGGGCGCGTATAGTTCGGAATCTTTGGGTGACTATTGTGCGGGTCCGAATCACGTTTTGCCGACTTCGGGCAGTGCCCGCTTCTCGTCGCCATTGGGTGTTTATGACTTCCAGAAGCGCAGCAGTCTGATTCATGTGTCGCAGGCCGGTGCCCAGACGCTGGGCCGTATTGCATCCAGCCTGGCTGAAGGCGAAGGCCTGACCGCGCATGCCCGTTCCGCCGATTTCCGACTCGGCCACTAAGCCCATCGTTAAGCCCATACCGACGCCCGCCGAACTATTTCGCGGGTTTAGTCGGGTCGGACTCTCGGGATTCGGTGGGGTATTGCCTTGGGCGCGCCGACTGCTCGTTGATACCGAGCGCTGGCTGACGGCCGAAGAGTTCAATGTGCTGCTCGGACTCTGCCAGTTTTTACCCGGGCCCAATGTCGTCAATCTGGCTGTAGCGGTTGGTGTCCGCTTCTGTGGCTGGCGGGGTGCTGTAGCCGGTGCAATGGGGTTGATGCTGGGGCCGTTTATCGTGGCCCTGGTGCTTGGGCTGCTCTACGAGCGGTTTGGAGAGTTGCCAGCCGTGCAATCCATGTTGCATGGGATTACGCTGGTCGGCGCCGGTCTTATTATTGCGACCGGCATTCGCATGGGATTGAATGTCAAAAACCGTCAGGTCTATCTGCCATTTGCGGCGCTTGCTTTTGCCGGAATCGCCGGGTGGCATTGGCCGTTACCAGTTGTCATGCTGGGGGGCGCTGCGTTGACAGTTGCCTTGAGTTGGTATCGCTTGAGTCAGGGAGCCAAGGCGTGACATTGTTGGTGGAACTGTTTATCAGCTTCTTTCTGGTGGCTTTTGTGTCCTTTGGAGGTGCGTCGGCAGTTATTCCGGAGCTCTATCGTATTGCGGTCACCGAGCATGGCTGGATGGACGCCCGTACCTTTACCGAGTTGTTCGCCATTGCTCAAGCGGCCCCTGGTCCTAACGTCCTGATCGTGACCTTGATCGGCCAGCATGTCGATGGCTGGCAAGGCGCACTGTGGGCCACCTTGGGCATGTGTTTGCCGATGAGCCTGCTGGTCGGTCTGTTGTTCAAACATTGGGACAAGCTGCAGCACTGGCGAGGTCGGGCGGCTATTCAGCTCGGCGTCGCTCCGCTGGCGGTTGGGCTAGTGCTGGCTTCCGGTACGCTGATTGCCCGTTCTGCGGCACCGGGTTGGATCGGGCTGTGCCTCGTGGCGCTGACCATCGCAGTGAACCTCAAGACCAAGCTGCACCCCCTCTGGTTAATTTTGCTCGGGGGGGTGCTGGGCATTTTGGGTTTGGTGTGAGGGTTACGCCAGAATTTCCTTGAGTGCCTGAATCAGGGCCTCACACTCTTCGCGCGTGCCGATCGTAATTCGTAAATGCTGGTCGATGCGGGGAAGCCGGAAGTGACGAACAATAATGGCGCGCTCGCGAAGGGCCTGAGCCAGCGCTTCGGCGTTTTCTTCCGGATGACGCGCAAAAACAAAGTTGGCGGCTGAAGGCACCACGTTAAAACCCAGCGCGGATAGCTGCTCGGTCATCCAGGTGCGGCTGGCAATGATTCGTTGGCGGTCATGTTCGAAACCGGCGCGGTCTTCCATGGCAGCGATGGCACCTGCGCTGGCAAGGCGGTCGACCGGATAGGAGTTGAAGCTGTTCTTGACGCGCTCCAGGCCCGCAAGAAGTTCGGGCTGGCCAATCGCAAACCCAACGCGGAGGCCTGCCAGGGCACGGGATTTGGAGAAGGTCTGTACAACCAGTAGATTCGGATAATCCTTCACCAGGGGCACAGCTGTTTCGGCGCCGAAATCGACATAGGCTTCATCAACCACGATAACCCGTTCAGGTAGACGTTGGCAGAGTGTCGAGATAGATTCAAGGCTGACGGTGCGGCCTGTCGGGGCATTCGGATTCGGGAAAATCACAGCACCTGCATCGGCGGGTACCTTGCTCAGATCGAGTGAGAAATCATCTTCCAGCGCAAGATGTTTAGCCCGAATACCGTTCAGCTGGCAATACACCGGGTAAAAGCTGTAGGTAATATCCGGGTAAACCAGTGGCCCTTCATGGTTCAGTAGGGCCTGGAAAGCAAAAGCAAGGATTTCATCCGAGCCGTTGCCGGCAAACACGTGATCCCGGCCAATACCGTAATAATCAGCAATTGCTTGGCGCAGCGCTGCCGAGTCCGGGTCCGGGTAAAGGCGCAGCGCACCGTTAACGGCCTGGCTAATCGCTTGTAATACTTTCTCCGAGGGCGGGTAGGGGCACTCGTTCGTATTGAGTTTGATCAGGTTCGCGAGCTTAGGTTGCTCACCGGGGGTGTAGGGGGTCAGGCCGTGAACGACCTTGCTCCAGAATCGGCTCATGGATCTGCAACTTCCTAAATACAAAGGCCCACCGATGGTATCATGGCGAATAAACTCACTTGAACTGCAAAATCATGCGGCAAGCCACGATTCAGCGCGACACACTCGAAACCCAGATTACTGTCCAGATCAACCTGGATGGCACGGGTAAGGCAGACCTCAATACTGGCGTTCCCTTTCTGGACCACATGTTGGACCAGATTGCCCGCCATGGCCTAGTTGACCTTAACGTCAAAGCCACCGGTGATCTGCACATTGATGCCCATCACACGGTTGAAGATATCGGGATCACCCTTGGGCAGGCTTTTGCCGAAGCGGTGGGGGATAAAAAGGGAATCGCCCGCTACGGCCACGCATATGTGCCGCTGGATGAAGCCCTGTCGCGCGTGGTTATTGACCTGTCGGGTCGCCCCGGTCTGGTCATGGACGTACCGTTCAAGCGTGCCTGGATCGGCCAGTTTGATGTGGATCTGTTCTCCGAGTTTTTTCATGGTTTTGTGAATCATGCCAAGGTGACGCTGCATATCGATAATCTGCGTGGCGAGAATGCGCACCATCAGGCTGAAACCGTATTCAAGGCGTTTGGTCGCGCCCTGCGCATGGCGATTGCACCAGACACCCGTCAGGGCAATGTGATCCCTTCAACCAAGGGCTCACTCTGATTCCATGAGCAATCGTATCGCCGTTGTTGACTATGGGATGGGTAACCTGCGCTCGGTCGAGCAGGCCTTACGCCATGTGGCTGCTGAACTCCCGGATGTGGCCGAAGTTGTACTGGCATCTACGCCAGACTTGATTGAATCGGCTGATCGGGTGGTGTTTCCGGGTCAGGGTGCCATGCGTGATTGCATGGCGGAACTGGACGCCCGCAACTTGCGCGGCGCTGTTAAGGCAGCCGCAGCCAGCAAGCCGTTTCTCGGTATTTGCATCGGCTTGCAAATGCTGTTTGAGCATAGCGAAGAGGGCGATGCGGCAGGTCTCGGTATTTTGCCGGGTCGGGTGCAACGTTTTGCCACCGATATGGTTGGCGCAGATGGCCAGCGCCTGAAGGTGCCACATATGGGCTGGAACCAGGTTGCACAGAAGCCTCACCCGCTGTGGTCTGGTATCGCTGACCAGGCGTTTTTCTATTTTGTGCACAGCTACCATGTGGTGCCGGATGATGCCGGTATCGTCGTCGGCCAAACCGATTATGGTCACCCCTTCACGACGGCGGTGGCCCGAGACAATGTTTTTGCCATTCAGTGCCACCCTGAAAAGAGTGCGAGAGATGGTTTGCAGCTGTTACGTAATTTTGTAGGCTGGAATCCAGTGGTTGCCTGAGCAACCGGGATTTCTTGAGATAACTGATCTGATTCTTTAAATATCATGCTGATCATTCCCGCAATTGACCTCAAAGACGGCCAGTGTGTCCGACTCAAACAAGGCCTGATGGAAGATGCGACTGTCTTCAATAACAGTCCGGCCGCCCAGGCCAAAGTCTGGCTGGATCAAGGTGCGCGGCGTTTGCACCTGGTGGATCTGAACGGCGCTTTTGCCGGCAAGCCGGTCAATGATGGCGCAGTACGCAGCATCCTTGAAGTGGTTGATGGTCAAATTCCGGTGCAACTGGGTGGTGGTATCCGCGACCTGGACACTATTGAGCGCTATCTGGACCTCGGTATCAGCTACGTTATTATCGGTACCGCCGCGGTGAAAACGCCGGGCTTCCTGCAGGATGCCTGCACGGCCTTTCCGGGGCACATTATCGTGGGTCTGGATGCCAAGGATGGCAAAGTGGCCGTGGATGGCTGGTCAAAGATTACCGGTCACGATGTGATCGACCTGGCACAGAAATTCGAGAATTATGGCGTCGAGGCCGTCATCTACACGGATATCGGACGTGACGGTATGCTGACGGGCATTAATGTCGAAGCGACACAAAAGCTGGCGCAGGCTCTGAAGATACCGGTCATCGCTTCGGGCGGTTTGACGAATATGGGGGACATTACTTCGCTCTGTGCCGTGGAAGAAGATGGTGTGACCGGCGTGATCGCTGGCCGTGCCATCTACGACGGCTCACTGGATCTGGGCGAGGCCCAGACAGAAGCCGATCGTTTTGCCAAAGCCGCCGGCCTCGGCGCTGAACGCTGATAGCGATGCTGGCTAAACGGATCATTCCCTGTCTTGATGTGACTGCGGGTCGCGTCGTTAAGGGCACCAATTTTGTCGGCCTGCGAGATGCCGGTGACCCGGTAGAAATCGCGCGCCGTTACGATGCCCAGGGAGCCGACGAACTCACTTTTCTGGATATCACCGCCAGCTCTGACCAGCGCGATATCATTCTGGAAGTGGTGGAGGCGTGTGCTGCACAAGTCTTTATTCCGCTGACGGTCGGCGGCGGTGTGCGTCAGGTGGCGGATGTGCGCCGCTTGCTGCATGCAGGTGCCGATAAGGTTTCTATCAATACGGCCGCCGTTGACCGGCCGGAGCTGGTCCGTGAAGCCTCCGACAAAGTCGGTTCGCAGTGTATTGTCGTGGCGATTGATGCCAAGCAGGTTGCACCCGGTCGCTGGGAGGTGTTTACTCATGGTGGCCGTAAGGCAACCGGGCTGGATGTGGTGGCCTGGGCCTGCAAAATGGCCGAATACGGTGCCGGCGAAATTCTGTTGACCAGTATGGATCGAGACGGGACCTGTGAAGGTTTTGATCTGGCGCTGACCCGTGCGGTATCGGATGCCGTGCCGGTGCCTGTGATTGCCAGCGGTGGGGTGGGTAACTTGGCCCATCTGGCGGATGGTGTGAGCGAAGGCCATGCCTCGGCGGTGCTTGCGGCCTCGATTTTCCACTTTGGTCAGCATACCGTGCAGGAAGCCAAAGCTTATATGAAGGAGCGGGGCATTCCTGTCCGGCTGTAAACCGATGAGCAAAGACCTGAATCCGGATCTCAACTGGCTTGATGCCCTGAACTTCAATGACGATGGCCTAATAGCAGCCATTGCGCAGGATATTGATTCAGGCGTGGTGCTTATGCAGGCCTGGATGAATCGGGAATCGCTGCAGTTAACGCTTGAAACGGGCAAGGCGGTTTACTGGTCCCGTTCACGTCAGAAGCTATGGCGTAAAGGCGAAGAATCTGGTCACGAGCAATTGGTTCGTGCTTTGCGAACCGACTGTGATGGTGACGCGGTATTATTACTCGTTGAGCAGCAGGGCGGCATTGCCTGTCACACGGGGCGTCAATCCTGCTTCTTTTATTCACTGATCGGCGAGCAATGGCATGCCGTCGAACCAGTGTTGCGTGATCCGAAGGAGATGTATCAATGAAAGCCGGCACCCTTGAAGTTCTGAACCGCCTGAGCGAAACCCTGCTTGCGCGTCGCAATGCTGATCCATCGACTTCCTACACTGCATCCTTGTTTGCAAAAGGCCCGGATGCGATCCTCAAGAAAATCGGTGAGGAATCGGCCGAGTTGATCATGGCGGCCAAGGACGGCAAACGCCTGCATATCGTCAATGAAGCCACCGACGTGGTATACCACGTGCTGGTTCTGATGGCCTTTTTCGACATGTCAGCCGAAGATATCCTGCAGGAAATGCATCGCCGTGAAGGCATTTCCGGTATCGATGAAAAGCGGTCACGTCAGGCCTAATCCTTCACCGGAGTTCATTCATGAGCGAGAACTGCATTTTCTGTAAAATCGTTGCCGGTGAGATTCCATCGAAAAAAGTCTATGAAGACGAGCTCGTTTTCGCCTTTCACGACATTCACCCGCAGCGGCCGGTGCATATTCTGGTGATTCCCAAGCGCCACCTGGCCTCATTGCAAGATGCGACCCCCGCGGATGAACCCGCACTGGGGCGTTTGCTGGCAGTCGCCAATCAATTAGCGACCGAAGCTGGTAGTTCGGGTGGTTTCCGTGTCATCATCAACAACGGTGAGATCGGTTGCCAGGAAGTGCCACATTTGCACGCCCATATCGTCGGCGGCGACCAGCCGGTTGGCCCGATGCTCAAGCGTCTTGATTAACCACCATTATTAGAACTATTTCGGAGATAGAACATGGGTTCCTTTAGCATTTGGCACTGGCTCATCGTACTGGTCATCATTCTGCTGATTTTCGGTACCAAAAAATTGCGTAATGTCGGTCAGGATCTTGGTGGTGCTGTTAAGGGCTTCAAGGATGGCCTGAAGGAAGGTGAAGCGGATGTCGTCAAGCCTGCCGTCGGGCAAACTGAAGCTACATCGGCCGCTCAACCGACGGCCGGTCGCACCATCGAAGGCGAACAGACCAAAGGTTAATGACCTCCGAGCAGACCCGCGCCTCTGGAAACAGCTGGCGCGGGTTTGTTTATGAGGTGTACCCTGACTGAATCATGTTCGATATTGGATTTTCCGAAATTCTTCTTGTCGCGGTGGTGGCGCTGGTCGTCATTGGTCCGGAGCGGCTGCCCGGCGTAGCTCGTAATGTCGGCCGCTATGCTGGTCGTCTGCAGCGCTACGTGCACGACATCAAGCGGGATTTCAATCGTGAAGTCGAATTCGAAGAAATCAAGCGCCTTCAGCACGAGATGGAAACCACGGTTCAATCGATGCAGGAGTCGATGCGTGCCGTTGAAACCACATTGCAGCAGGAAACCTTGAAGCATCAGACGGATATTTCGGAGGCGATGTCACTGGATGAGCAGCCCGTCCGGCAAAAGAAGTCGAAAGTAGCTACCGCGCTGGCTGAAAGCGCACCTCAAGCACACACAGACCCGAAACCCAAAGAAGACCAATTGTCGTTGTTCTGATCCCAATGCCGTTACCCCGTTTCCCTCTGCCTAAATTCTTATCCAAGCGTTCTCCGGAACTGACTGGGCCGCCACCAGAAGCGGAAGCCCAGGCGGCAGAAGGGTTGCAAGGCACGCTGATCGAGCATCTGGTGGAGCTCCGTACCCGTCTCATTCGGGCAGCATTGGCGGTGTTGGTGGTGTTTGTTGCACTGTTTCCCTGGTCGCGCGAGTGGTATGCAATGCTGGCCGAACCGATGATCGCTGCGCTACCCCAGGGTGGACAGATGATTGCGACCGATGTGGTGGGTGTATTTCTCGTCCCCGTCAAAGTCACCTTGATGCTGGCGTTTCTAGTGGCCTTGCCGGTGGTGCTCTGGCAGGTCTGGGCGTTCATTGCGCCGGGTCTCTATCAGCACGAGCGTTCGTTGGCCATTCCGCTGATGTTGGCCTCATTGGGTTTGTTTGCGGCAGGGATGGCCTTCGCCTATTTCGTTGTCTTCCCGTCGGTCTTTGGCTTCATGGTCGCCGTTGCTCCCGAAGGCGTTGCCTGGATGACCGATATTGATAAATACCTGTCGTTTGTTCTTACCACCTTTCTGGCTTTCGGCATTACTTTTGAAGTGCCAGTCGTGGTCATCGTACTGGTGAGAATGGGTATTGTGTCGCTGGAGAAACTGCGCGCCTGGCGCCCCTATGTGATTGTCGGCGCCTTTATTATCGGTGCCATCTTTACGCCCCCGGACATTATGTCGCAGGTCTTGCTGGCGGTACCGCTCTGGTTGCTTTACGAGTTGGGCATCCTATTGGCGCAGTTTGTTAAACCTGTCGCTAAAACCAATATTGAATCAGCGTCTGATCAGACGGCCTGATCCGGATGCCGGGTTTCAACCGGTTCGCCCCCACGGAATAAAATCAGTGTGCCCGGATCAATACGGGTCCAATGCTCATTATCCGTCAGCGGGGTCGTGGCAATCACCGTGACGCAGTCTGTTGCCGAGGTCACTTCGTTGAAATCAATCGTCACGTCCTCATCCTTGAGGTGCGCCTGATTAAAGGGCGCGCGACGCACAATGTAATGCAGGTCGGTCGAGCAGTGAGCAATCAGCCAACGACCGTTTGAGAGCAGAAAATTGGCGGGCCCGTGTGCGCGTAATACCGCGGCGACCTCGGCTATGGTATCCATGAGATGCTCGTAGCTCGGTGCGGTAGCGCCAAAGCGTTGGGCCAGTGTGTCGAGCAGAAAGCAGAAGGCACGTTCACTGTCCGTATTGCCGACGGGTAGGTAACGGCCAGAGAGTTCCGGGTTGAAGTCGATCAGGTTCCCGTTGTGGGCAAAGACCCAATAGCGACCCCACAGCTCGCGCTGGAACGGGTGGGTGTTCTGCAGGCAGATATCACCCTGGGTGGCCTTGCGGATATGTGCTACCACGTTCATCGACTGAATCGGGTAGTCCTTGACCAGCGAGGCTAGTGGAGAATCAATAGAGGGAGAAGGATCCAGAAATACCCGGCAGCCGCGGCCATCTTCGCCTTCAAAAAACCCGATGCCCCAACCATCCTTGTGCACATCAGTACCACCGCCCCGGCGCGAGAAACCGCTAAAGGAAAAGCAGATATCGGTTGGTACGTTGCAACTCATGCCGAGTAGCTGGCACATGCATTACACTCCACACAAAAGACTTTAAGGACAGCTATGGCTAGCAGCACCACTCGTGAGGCGTTGACCCGGTTTCTGGATGAACAGCTTAACCCCGATGCATTCAGGGATTATTGCCCAAACGGTTTGCAAGTGGAAGGCCGTAACGACATTCGTCGTCTAGTTTGCGGGGTGACGGCGAATCAAGCTTTGCTCGATCTGGCTGTGGAACAGCAGGCGGATGCCATTCTGGTACACCACGGCTGGTTCTGGCGGGGTGAGAGCGGGGTGGTCACCGGGATCAAACGGCAGCGTTTGAAAACACTGCTAGCCAACGACATCACTCTGTATGCCTATCATCTGCCGCTGGATGCCCACCCCGTATTGGGAAACAACGCCGGATTGGCTAAAGCCGCAGGCTGGCGGCAAACCGGTGTGTTTGGTGAGCAGGGCTTGGGCTGCATCGGTGATGCGCCGCCAGGTACAACCGTCGAATCGCTGGCAGAAGGGTTAACAAGCGTTCTGGGGCGCGCGCCCTTTGTGCTAGCAGGTGCCGGCGTACAACCGATCCGGCGTATTGCTTGGTGTACCGGCGCGGCTCAGGGCTATTTTGAAGCTGCCATTGCCGAAGGCGTCGATGCCTTCGTGACCGGTGAGGTATCCGAGCCCATGGTGCATCTGGCAAGAGAAACCGGGGTGGTCTACGTGGCCGCAGGGCACCATGCTACCGAACGTTTCGGGGTGCAGGCGCTGGGGGACGCGGTTGCCGCCCGTTTTGGTATTGAGGTCCGTTACCAGGATGTGGACAGCCCGGTCTGAAAGCCCGTCGCTACTACATTTTCAATCTTTTGATTCTGTCCATAATTATGAATTTTAGAGCGTGCGCTTTGCTGCCTGCGTGCTAGAATTGTTGAATCCGAAACGGTCATGACGCTTGGTCCGGATAGATTAAACGTCCGTGTCATGTTTCGGCAAATAAGGTTTTATACGTTCTTAATCGGGCGGGTGGGGGAGTTATCCGTCTGATCTTCGTAACCATAATAGGCAAGGAAAGCGCATGAAGATTCACGAGTACCAAGGCAAGGAAATCTTGCGTCAATTTGGTGTGCCGGTCCCGCGTGGCATTCCGGCGTTCACGGTGGAAGAGGCGGTTGCAGCTGCCGAGAAACTGGGCGGACCCGTGTGGGTCGTCAAGGCTCAGATCCACGCCGGTGGTCGCGGTAAGGGCGGTGGCGTTAAAGTTGCCAAGTCGATCGAGCAGGTCAAAGAACTGGCCGAACAGATTCTAGGCATGCAGCTCAAAACGCACCAGACCGGCCCTGAAGGCCAAAAGGTGCGTCGCGTCTATATCGAAGACGGCGCTGACATCAAGAAAGAATACTATGTTTCCATCGTGACCGATCGCGCCAGCCAGAAGGTGGCCGTGATCGCTTCGAGCGAAGGCGGCATGGATATTGAAGAAGTTGCGCACAGCACTCCTGAAAAGATCGTTACCGAGCTGGTTGATCCGCTGACCGGTCTGGGCCAGGCTCAGGCGCTTAAGATCGCCAATGCCGTAGGTCTGGAAGGTGCTTCTGCCGATCAGGCAGCCGACGTCCTGCAAAAGCTCTACAAGTGCTACATGGACACCGATGCATCGCTGGTGGAAATCAACCCGCTGAACTGTGATAGCAAAGGCAACATCATTGCGCTGGACTCCAAGTTCAACTTTGACTCGAACGCCCTGTATCGCCACCCGGAAATCGTGGAACTGCGCGATCTGGACGAAGAAGATGCCGACGAAGTCGAAGCATCGAAGTTCGATCTGGTCTACATCTCGCTCGACGGCAACATCGGCTGTCTGGTGAACGGTGCCGGTCTGGCCATGGCCACGATGGACACCATCAAGCTGTTCGGCGCCGAGCCGGCCAACTTCCTCGACGTCGGTGGCGGCGCCACGACCGAGAAGGTCACCGAAGCCTTCAAGATCATGCTCAAGAACCCGAAGGTCAAGGGCATTCTGGTCAACATCTTCGGCGGCATCATGCGTTGCGACACCATCGCTACCGGTGTGGTTGCAGCAGCCAAGGAAGTGAATCTGTCGGTGCCGCTGGTCGTCCGTATGAAGGGCACCAACGAAGATCTGGGCAAGCAAATCCTCAAGGATTCGGGCCTGCCGATTATCTCTGCCGATTCCATGGCCGAAGCCGCCACCAAGATCGTTGCTGCGGTCAAGTAAGGAGCACTGAATGTCTATTCTGATTAACAAAGACACCAAAGTCATCACCCAGGGCATCACCGGCAAGACCGGTCAGTTCCACACCGAAAAGTGTATCGAATACGCAAACGGCAAGAACTGCTTCGTCGCTGGCGTTAACCCGAAGAAGGCGCCGATCTGCACCCCGGCTTCATTCGTCCCGTCGACCGTATCCGGCCGGCCCGGCGCTGGATGGCAGCTGATCCGCCCCCGCCAGGGGAAAGCCGGTTGTTCAGTCCCCCCGTAGGGATCGGCCCGACCGTTCCCGCTGGCGATATCCATCATCAGGAACGGAGCCACGGTCACCTCGAGCCCGCGCCGCTTGAGTTCTTCTATGGCCGCGATGACCGAGGCGTCCGACGGCGTCCCTCCATAGGCAGGCGCTCCATCGATCTGCGAGACCACCTCCGCCTCGCCGCGCTCGACGCCTGCCACCCGCCATTCGGCGCCAAGCGTCACCTTGTCCGCCTGGT
>JALRGK010000200.1 GCA_023253415.1 Rhodocyclaceae bacterium | reverse complement strand
GCCGCTGGCTGAAGCCGGGGTTTCCATGACCCGTCTCGAGTCGCGTCCGGCGCGACATGCGCTGTGGGAGTATGTGTTCTTCGTCGATATCGAAGGCCATGCCGATGCGGAGCCGGTCAAGAGCGCACTGGCAAAACTATCTGCCGAAGCGGCCTACCTCAAGGTGTTGGGTTCCTATCCAACAGCTGTGTATTAATTAGCGTTCACCGCACCAATACTGAAACTACGGATCTACGCCATGAGTCTGCTGGACCACGCGCTGTCGAATATCAAGAAGATTGCCCCGTATCAGCCGGGTAAACCGATTACCGAAGTGGCTCGCGAACTGGGCCTGCCGGTTGAATCCATCATCAAGCTGGCCTCCAATGAAAACCCGTTGGGCATGAGTCCGAAGGCGCGCGCTGCCGTTCAGGCAGCCATTGATGGTCTGGCGCGTTATCCGGATGACTTTGAACTCAAAGCGGCCTTGGCAACCTATAACGGTGTCGAAGCCAGCCAGATCGTGTTGGGTAATGGCTCGAACGATGTGCTTGAACTCATTGCACAGGTATTTCTGGCACCCGGACGTTCGGCGGTATTTTCTGCGCATGCCTTTGCCGTGTATCCATTGGCGACAATGGGCGTCGGCGGCGAATGCATTGCTGCCCCGGCGAAAGATTTCGCCCACGATTTGAGCGCGATGCGTGCGGTAGTGCGTGACGATACGCGTATCGTCTGGATCGCCAACCCGAACAATCCCACGGGCACTTTTCTGCCCTACGATGAGCTCAAGGCCTTTATCGCGGGTCTGCCCCAGGATGTGATCGTTGTGCTCGACGAGGCGTATAACGAATATCTATCGCCCGAGTTGCGTGTTGATACGACAGCGTGGTTATCCGAGTTCGACAACCTGGTGATCACACGCACCTTCTCGAAGATCTACGGTATGGCCGGTCTGCGCATTGGTTTTGCCTTATGTAGCCGGGCCGTTGCCGATCTGATGAATCGCGTGCGTCAACCATTCAACTGTAACAACCTGGCCCTGGCGGGTGCCATTGCCGCACTGGAAGACGCCGAATTTCTGGCGCAGAGCTATGAGCTTAATGCAACAGGGATGCAGCAGATCGTGTCAGGGCTGGATGCCCTGGGCCTGAAGCACCTGCCGTCTCATGCGAACTTTGTGACCTTCCATGTCGCCGATGCGGCCGCGGTGAACCAGCGTCTGCTGAAGCAAGGCGTGATTGTGCGGCCCCTGGCCGGCTATGCCATGCATGATTGGCTGCGAGTCACCATTGGTACCCAAGCGGAAAATACCCGCTTCCTTGATGCCCTCAAGCTTGCCGTGCAAGCCGCCTGAAAGAATCACGCTATGCATTTTGGCAAGGTACTGGTTTTCGGCGTAGGGTTGATTGGCGCTTCGTTTGCCCGCGGCCTTAAAGCCGCCCATGCCGTTGATGAGGTCGTCGGTTTCGGTCGCACGCCTAAAAGTCTGAAGGCAGCTTATGATCTGGGCATCATCGACGAGGTGGGTATCAATCCCGGTGCCGATGTGCGCGAAGCAGATCTCATTCTGGTGGCCTCGCCGGTCGGGCAGATGCCGGAGATTTTTCAGCGTATCGCGCCGTACCTGGGCGAGCATACGATTGTGACCGATGCAGGCAGCACCAAGGGCGATGTTGTGGCTGCCGCCCGTGAGGCCTTTGGTGACAAGATCGGCCAGTTCGTCCCGGGGCATCCGATTGCCGGGGCAGAAACGAGTGGTGCTGCAGCCTCCAAAGTGGACTTGTACCAGGGTCGTAAAGTCGTGCTGACGCCGCTCCCGGAAAATACCCCCGAAGCCGTACAGAAAGTGCAGCGTGCCTGGGAGCTCTGTGGCGCCGATGTGCATATTCTCGATGCCGAAACACATGATCGTGTTTTTGCCGCTGTGAGTCATTTGCCGCATCTGCTGGCGTATGCGCTGGTCGATGAATTTGCCAAGCGCAGCAATGCGGATCAGTTGTTTGATTATGCAGCTGCGGGGTTCCGTGACTTTACACGTATTGCTGGGAGTCACCCGGAAATGTGGCGTGATATTTCCCTCGCCAACCGCACCGCGTTGTTGGCCGAGCTGGATCGTTACAGCGCCGCTCTGATGCGCATTCGTCAGGCACTGGTTAATAGCGATGGCGAAGCCCTGGCGGCTATTTATGCCAATGCGCGTGATAAACGCCAAAACTGGTCTCACTGAGTAGGTCTCGTTAATGAGCAAACTGTCTTTTCTTGATCTGCCCGGCATTGTGTCGGCGCAGGGATCTGTCCGTCTGCCTGGCTCCAAGAGCCTGTCAAACCGCATCCTGTTGCTCGCGGCCTTGGCCGAGGGTGAAACCGAAGTCCGCGATCTGCTCAAGTCAGACGATACGGATCGTATGCTCGAAGCACTGACTACCCTGGGGGTAAAAGTCACGCCGGTCGGTGAGGGCGTCATCAAAGTGGCCGGTTGTGGCGGCAAAGTGCCCGTCAAGTCGGCCGACTTGTTTCTGGGGAATGCCGGTACGGCATTTCGGCCCCTGACGGCGGCGCTGGCGCTGGCCGGTGGTGCGTACCATCTGTCCGGCGTGCCCCGTATGCATGAACGTCCAATTGGTGATCTGGTTGATGCCTTGCGCCATCTGGGGGCCGACATCGCCTACCTGGCGAACGACGGTTATCCACCGCTGCAAATCAGGCCCGGAACACTGGCAATAGCGGACAACGGTGCGCAAACCGTGCCCGTCAAAGGTAACGTATCGAGCCAGTTCCTGACCGGGTTGCTGATGGCGTTGCCGTTGCTGAATCGAACAGTCACCGTGGAAGTCGTCGGTGATCTCATCTCCAAACCCTACATTGAGATCACGCTGGCCACGATGCGCCGATTCGGTGTGGATGTACAGCGCGATGGCTGGCAGAAATTTACCGTACAGGCAGGTGCCCGCTATAAATCGCCGGGGGTGGTTTACGTGGAGGGTGATGCATCATCCGCATCCTATTTTCTGGCGTTGGGTGCCATTGCCGGTGGCCCGGTGCGCGTGGAAGGTGTCGGTGCCGATTCGGTGCAGGGTGATATCCGTTTTGCCGATGCGCTGGCCGCCATGGGTGCCCGTATCACCATGGGACCGAACTGGATCGAAGCCGCTGCTCCAGCGGATGGTGTACTGAAAGGTATTGAGCAGGATTGTCTGGCCATTCCGGATGCCGCCATGACGCTGGTGCCGGTGGCGGCATTTGCGCAGGGGCCCACCAGGCTGACGGGGATCGCCAGTTGGCGCGTCAAGGAAACTGACCGTATCGAGGCCATGGCCAATGAGTTGCGTAAGCTCGGTGGCACGGTGGAAACCACAGCCGATACGCTGACGGTAATTCCGCCAGCCAGCCCCAACGCATTTCATTGTGCCGAGATTGAAACTTACGACGACCACCGCATCGCCATGTGTTTTTCGCTGATGACGCTGGCGACACCGCTGCGGATTCTGGACCCGGGTTGCACTGCCAAGACGTTCCCCGATTATTTCTACCGTTTTGCCGAAGTGGCAAAGCCGGTGCCGGTGATTGCCATCGATGGACCATCTGCGTCAGGTAAGGGCACGGTCTCACAACGTGTGGCGGATGCGCTGGGTTGGCACTACCTGGATTCGGGGGCGCTGTATCGCTTGACGGCCCTGGCGGCACGTAAAGCGGGCGTCGATTGGCATGATGAACCCGCTGTGGCCAAAATTGCCGCCCAGCTGCCAGTACGTTTTGCCGGTGGTCAGACCTTCCTGAATGACGAAGCAGTCGATGACCAGTTCCGGACCGAGGAGATGGGTATTGGTGCGTCAACGGTGGGCGCTTTGCCGGCCGTCCGTGAGGCACTGCTCCTGCGCCAGCGTGCCTTCCGTCAGGCACCGGGTCTGGTAGCCGATGGCCGCGATATGGGCTCCGTGGTATTCCCTGACGCCACGACCAAGGTATTTCTTACGGCGAGCGCGGCGGTTCGCGCGGAACGTCGTTACAAGCAGTTGATCGACAAAGGTTTTTCGGCTAAACTGACCGATATTCTGCAGGATCTGGAGGATCGGGATGCCCGTGATGCGGCGCGCCCTGTAGCACCACTCCGGCAGGAAGCCGATGCCCGGCTTCTGGAAACGTCTGATCTGACCATCGTGCAAGCGGTGAATCAGGTGTTGGACTGGTCCGGCAACAAGGCATCGTAACCCAACGACAACGGGCGGGTCCGGGTGGCCGATATCGGCTGCGAGGACAGGCTTTTTGTCTTTTTTAACTACCCACCAGGTGGCGCTGTTGCTCAATGTCGGCACAGTGCTTTTCAGGAAACAACCCTCTCATGTCTCAAGCTGATACGTTCGAAAGTTTTGCCGCCCTATTTGAAGAAAGCCTTGCCCGCCAGGATATGCGCGCAGGTGAAGTCATCACTGCTGAAGTGGTGCGCGTTGACCAGAACTTTGTGGTCGTCAACGCCGGACTCAAGTCCGAAAGCTATGTCCCCGTACACGAATTCCTGAACGATCAGGGCGAACTGGAAGTTGCCGTTGGCGATTTCGTCCAGGTTGCCATTGAATCGCTCGAAGACGGTTTCGGTGAAACCCGTCTGTCGCGTGACCGCGCAAAACGTATCGCTGCATGGAACTCGCTGGAAGCCGCTCTGAACGACGGCTCGCTGGTGACCGGTGCCATCACTGGCAAGGTCAAGGGTGGTCTCACCGTTATGGTCAACAGCGTTCGCGCCTTCCTGCCGGGTTCGCTGGTCGATACCCGTCCGGTTAAGGACACGACGCCGTTCGAAGGCAAGACCATGGAGTTCAAGGTCATCAAGCTCGATCGCAAGCGTAATAACGTTGTGCTGTCGCGCCGCGCTGTTCTCGAAGAGAACATGGGCGAAGACCGTCAGAAGCTGCTTGAGACGCTGCAAGAAGGCGCTGTTATCAAGGGCGTCGTCAAGAACATCACCGACTACGGTGCATTCGTCGACCTCGGCGGCATCGATGGCCTGCTGCACATCACCGATCTGGCCTGGCGCCCCGATTCGCTGCGCCGCTACGCCGCCGAGAAGGTGCGCTCCGGCGCCTGGAACGAAGCGTCCTCGCTCGCCCTCGCGGACGCCGAACTGTCGAAGCTGCTTCCCAAGGGGCTGGCGACCGAGGGCCACCACCTGTT
>JALRGK010000081.1 GCA_023253415.1 Rhodocyclaceae bacterium | reverse complement strand
TGTCGTGATTGGCGCCCTGCTCGGTGCCGATGAAGTCGGTTTTGCCACAGCACCGCTGGTTGTGACGGGTTGCATCATGATGCGTAAGTGTCACTTGAACACCTGTCCGGTCGGTGTTGCCACACAGGATCCGGAGCTGCGTAAGCGCTTTAGTGGTCAGCCAGAACACGTCGTTAACTTCTTCTTCTTCATTGCCGAAGAAGTGCGCAAGTTGATGGCCACGATGGGTATCAGCCGTTTCGACGACCTGGTGGGCCGCGCCGACTTGCTCGATACCCGTGCCGGTGTCGAACACTGGAAGGCGAAAGGCCTGGACTTCTCGCGCATCTTCCACATGCCGGCGGTGCCGGATGAAGTGGCGATCCGCCACGCCGAAACGCAGGATCACGGCCTGGAACGCGCGCTGGATCACGAACTGATCGGTGCGGCCAAGCCGGCGATTACCCGCAAGGAAAAGCAGGAACTGGATTTCCCGATCCGCAACCTGAACCGCTCGGTCGGTGCCATGCTGTCAGGCGACATCGCCAAGCGCTACGGGGCAGCCGGTCTGCCTGAAGATACGCTGACGATCCGTCTACACGGCACGGCCGGCCAGAGCTTCGGTGCTTTCCTGGCCAAGGGCGTGAACTTTGTGCTCGAAGGCGAAGGGAACGACTACGTGGGCAAGGGTCTGTCAGGTGGTCGCATCGTCGTGCGTCCGCCGGCGGCATTCCGCGGTGAAACCCAGGACAACATTATTGTCGGTAACACCGTACTGTACGGTGCCACCGATGGCGAGGCCTACTTCAGCGGTGTCGGTGGCGAGCGTTTTGCCGTTCGCAACTCGGGTGCCACGGCGGTTGTTGAAGGCGTCGGTGATCACGGCTGTGAATACATGACGGGTGGTACCGTCGTTGTGCTGGGACAGACCGGCCGCAACTTCGGTGCCGGCATGTCGGGTGGCTTCGCGTATGTCTACGACGTCGACGGCAAGTTTGCCAGCCGCTGCAACATGGCACAGGTTGCGCTGGAGCCATTGCCAGCTGAAAAGGCTGCTGCACTCGCTTCCGAATTTGGTGAAGACACCGAGTACGGCGCCGTGGATCTGCGTCACCTGACGATGACGGATGAAGAGCTGCTCAAAGAACTGATCGCCAAGCACGTCAAGTGGAGCGGTTCGCAGTATGCGAAGAACATCCTCGACCACTGGGATCAGCATCGCGCCAAGTTCATCAAGGTCATGCCGCACGAATACCGCCGTGCCCTGGATGACATCAAGAAAAACGCTAAGGTTAAGGAGGCTGTGTAATGGGAAAGCCGACTGGATTCCTCGAATTCGAGCGCGTTAGCGAATCGTACGAAAAACCGGAAGCGCGTAAACAACACTACCGTGAATTCGTAGCCGTACTGGACGACGCGGCTGCACAACAGCAGGGTGCACGTTGTATGGATTGCGGCATCCCGTTCTGTAACAACGGTTGCCCGGTCAACAACATCATTCCAGACTGGAATGACCTCGTTTACCACGGCCAGTGGCAGGATGCGATCAATGTGCTGCACTCGACCAACAACTTCCCTGAGTTCACCGGTCGTATCTGTCCGGCGCCGTGTGAAGCTGCCTGTACGCTGGGTATCAATGTGGCGCCGGTGGGTATCAAGTCCATCGAGCGTGCCATCATCGACAAGGCCTGGGCGTCGGGCTGGGTGCTGCCGCAACCCCCAGAAAGCAAGACCGGCAAGCGTGTGGCCATTATTGGCTCCGGCCCTGCCGGCCTAGCGGCAGCGCAACAGCTGGCACGCGTCGGTCATGACGTGACCGTTTTCGAAAAGAGCGATCGCATCGGTGGTCTGCTGGGTTACGGTATTCCTGACTTCAAGATGGAAAAAACGCTGATTGATCGTCGGGTCAAGCAGATGGAAGCCGAAGGCGTGACCTTCAAGACCAAGGTGCTGGTTGGCCACAAGGATCTGCCGGCTGGCATTAACAATGACGCCGAGACTTTTGTGTCGGCCGACGAGATCAAGAAGGATTTCGACGCCGTCATTCTGGCGGCAGGTTCGGAAGTCCCGCGCGACCTGCCGGTGCCCGGCCGCGAGCTGAATGGCATCTATGCGGCGCTGGAATTCCTGATTCCGCAGAACAAGGAAGTCCAGCAAGGTAAGGCCAATCCCATTAACGTCAAGGGCAAGCATGTCATCGTGATCGGCGGTGGCGATACGGGCTCTGACTGTGTGGGCACATCGAACCGTCATGGCGCCGCCTCGGTGACCCAGTTCGAACTGATGCCGATGCCGCCGGAGCAGGAAGACAAGCCGTTGGTCTGGCCGTACTGGCCGATCAAGCTGCGCACATCGACTTCGCATGACGAAGGTTGTTCGCGTGACTTTGCCGTCGCCACCAAGGAATTTGTGACCGATGGTCACGGTAACGTCAAGGCGCTGAAGGCGGTTCGTCTCGACTGGCAGGCTGGCAAGATGACCGAGGTTGCTGGTTCGGAATTCGAGCTCCCCTGCGATGCTGCGTTCCTGGCTATGGGCTTCACTAATCCGGTGGGTGGTCTTCTCGACGCTTTTGGCGTTGAAAAGGATGCGCGCCAGAACGCCAAAGCAACAACAGATGGTGCAGGGTGCTACAAGACCAACGTCGACAAGGTGTATGCCGCCGGTGATGTCCGTCGCGGCCAGTCACTGGTTGTCTGGGCAATCCGCGAAGGTCGTCAGTGTGCACGTGAAGTCGATGCCTTCCTAATGGGATCGACCTTGCTGCCGCGCTAAACTAGGCGGTTTAATGTGCAAAAGGGCGGCTTCGGCCGCCCTTTGCCTTTGGGCTTCCGGTATCCTTGAGGGTATTCTGAAAAGCATTGAATGGAGTTGGTTTTGAGTCATCCTCGTCCTTTGCAGGTCGTTATTCTTGCCGCGGGTCAGGGCACACGCATGCGCTCCGGATTGCCGAAAGTCCTGCATCCGATTGCTGGTCAAGCGATGGTGCGTCATGTCATTGCCGCTGCCGCCGCATTGAATTCGCAGAGAACCGTTACCGTTATCGGGCACGGCGCCCCGGTTGTTGAAGATGCCTTGGCCGAGACGGGTGTGCAGTTTGCCGTGCAGTCACCTCAGTTGGGAACAGGTCATGCGGTGCAGATGGCTTTGCCAGCATTGCAGCCTTTGCCGGAAGATGGCCAGGTGCTGATTCTCTACGGTGATGTACCGCTGATCCAGACGCAAACACTCAAGGCGCTATTGCAGGCGGCCGGTGACGGTGTCGGGCTGATCACCCAGCAGCTGACCAATCCCACCGGCTATGGACGCATCGTGCGCGATGCGGCGGGTGAGGTTGTGTGCAATGTGGAAGAAAAAGACGCGACCGACGAACAGCGCAAAATCACGGAAGTGAATACGGGCATTCTCTGCCTACCTGCCCGCCATCTGGCTGGCTGGCTTGGTGCGTTATCCAATGCCAATGCGCAGGGCGAATACTACCTGACCGACTTGCTTGGCATGGCCGTGCAGGCCGGGGTACCGGTGCATACAGTGTCCCCGCAACATGACTGGGAAGTTGCGGGTGTGAATTCGAAAGTGCAGCTGGCGGCATTGGAACGCGTCTGGCAGCAGCATCAGGCCGAGCGGCTGATGATTGACGGTGTCCGTTTGGCAGACCCGGCACGGATTGATGTGCGTGGCATTCTGGCCTGCGGGCGTGATGTGAGTATTGACGTTGGTTGTGTGTTCGAAGGCCATGTCACGCTTGAAGAGGGCGTCCAGATTGGCCCGTATTGCGTGCTTCGCGATGTCACCGTTAAAGCAGGTGCACGCGTTGATGCCTTCAGCCATCTGGATCAGGCGGAGGTTGGCCCGGATGCCGTGGTCGGGCCGTATGCCCGTTTACGCCCGGGGTCCACGCTGGGTGCTGGTGCGCACGTAGGCAACTTTGTCGAGCTCAAGAACACCCAGCTGGGCAATGGCTCCAAGGCCAATCACCTGGCTTATGTCGGTGATGCGACAGTTGGTGATCGTGTCAACATTGGTGCAGGCACCATTACCTGCAATTACGATGGTGCCAATAAGTTCCGAACGGTCATTGAAGACGATGCATTCATTGGTTCTGACACGCAGCTGGTTGCGCCGGTCACTGTGGGTCGTGGCGCTACCCTGGGCGCTGGCACCACGCTGACCAAAGATGCGCCGCCGGATGCGCTGACCGTATCACGTGCAAAACAACTCACTTTGACGGGCTGGCAACGCCCCGTCAAACAAAAAAAATAGATTGAGAGATTCTGATGGACTTTGCGTTTTTTGCCTTTGTGCTGGCGATTGCCCTGATGACTGCGGTGGGTGCGGTCATGCTCCTGGTGGGCTATATCGTCGTCATTCCTGCCAGCATCACCAGGGGTTGGTGGTGGGCGGCCCTGGTCGTGTTTCTGCCGATTTTTGGCCCGATCTTTTTCTGCCGCGCATTTCCGGAAGGCTTGCGCAAAACCCGCTTGCAGATCTTTTTTGGCACACTGCTCCTTATGGGGGCGGCAGCCCTGCTGTATGGCGGAGGCCCCTGGATTGCCGAGCAAATGGTTGATGCCGCCAAAGCGGCAGGATAATCAGGCGCTTTTTTTGGCGCGGCTCTTGGCCGCAGCTTTAGCCGCGGGTTTTTTTGCCGCTGCTTTTTTGCCGGCACCTGCCTTGGTGCCTGCAGCGGCTTTTCCGACAGCTTTCGCAGTTGCCGACTTGGTGGCTTCGGCCAGTTGTTCCCGCATTTTCGTATTGATGTCGTTCATCATTTCCCAGGGCCACATGGCGGCCTTGGCCAGCGCAGCTTCGTCGGGTGCCGCTCCGCTGGGGTCGGCCGCGGGGGATGCCGGGGCGACAGGTGCAGGTGAGGCGGTCTGCCCGGGTTGTTGTGCGGCCTGGAAGAAAGCACTGAATGGATTTTCCGGGGTCTCGGTGGGTTTTTCCGGATGGGTAAAATGCGAGCTCATCGTCCGGAAGGTGCCCAGTGCAGACTTCTGCATCTCGAGATTCTGAATCGTCATTTGCAGCATCGAGAGATTCATGCGCAGCCAGTTCTCGACGGATTTGAGATCTTTGATCTGCTTGTCCAGCTCGCCTTCATCGAGGGTGGGGGTAACCATGCCCGGCAGTTGAAAGCCCATCTGATTCCACATGCCTTGCAGAAAGTTCAGCGGATTGTTGGTATTGTCACTCATGTGAGTATCTCCAATAGAGGTCGATGGGCTTCCGGGGCTATAGCAAAAGCCTGGCGTCGTTAAATGCGCCCAGCCAGGTGCAATACAAGCCAGGTGGCCGGCGCGAGCAACCCTTCAATAATGCGATACCGCCAAGGATAGCTCGACAGGTAGGTGAGAAAGAACGCGACGCCGCCAATGACCAGCGACATCTCCATCCAGGGAATCGGTTGGTTGAACAAAGCGTAACTCGGTACGCCAAGTGCCAGAACGCCAAGCAGCGGGAGACCTTGTAAAACGAGTAGATACGTCAGCGTCACCGGCCGGACCTTGAACTCTGGAATGGTGTGAGCGGGTGGGTTGGTGGTGCTATTCAGATGATCCGACATGCTTCCTCAAATTCCAATCTCGGTGAACGGGGGTGCAGCGATTGCGGATCGCCGTGCCCGAGGTTACAGATAAAGTTGATCGTAAAACGCCCGTCAGGGAAAAAAGTCTGGTTCAGGCGTTCCGCATCAAACCCTGACATTGGGCCGCAGTCAAGCCCCAGTGCGCGCGCGGCCATCATAAAGTAGGCAGCCTGCAGGGTGCTATTGCGTTGGGCGGTGGCATCGGCCATTGCCTTGAGGGCATCGCCGGCAAACCAGCTGCGCGCATCGGCATGCGGATAGAGTCTCGGCAAGTGGTCATAGAAGCGGGTGTCGGCAGCAAAGAGCGCTGTTACCGGTGCTGCTAGTGTTTTGTCGACATTGCCGGGTGCCAGACAGTCCTTCAGCTGGGCTTTGGCATTCGGCGTGCGTACGAAAAGAATGCGCAAGGGCTGGCAATTGGCGGAGGTTGGGCCAAGCTTGCACAGATTCCAGGCGCGCATGAGTAACGCATCATCGACGGGGCGTGGTAGCCAATGACTGAACGTCCGCCCATGCGTAAAAAGCCGGTTGAGCAGATCCGGGTCGGCCGGGTGGGCGCAATCGGGTGTCAGGCCGGTATGAGTGGTGCTGGTTGTTGGCATAATCATCAGCTCCCGAATAAGTCGGTCTCACTGTATCACTGCGCTGCGGTTTTCGGTGTTGCAACGCCAAATGTGGGCGAAGCAACAAAACGGGTAGGCCACAGGCGAAAGCGGCAGTTTGTAAAAAATCGCAAATGCTGCTTGACAGCATCATACGGTTTCGGGAATAATCCTCGGTTCTGGTTCGCGGAGGGATTCCCGAGCGGTCAAAGGGAACAGACTGTAAATCTGTCGGCTCTGCCTTCGAAGGTTCGAATCCTTCTCCCTCCACCAACAACCAGAATGAACAGCGGTTTCTCCGTGCTGCGGTTTGGCCGGGCGGGTGTAGCTCAATGGTAGAGCAGAAGCCTTCCAAGCTTAAGACGAGGGTTCGATCCCCTTCACCCGCTCCACGGTGCTTCGACTGTTCGGAATTGGCCCATGTAGCTCAGTGGCAGAGCACTCCCTTGGTAAGGGAGAGGTCGGCAGTTCAATCCTGCCCATGGGCACCAGAATTCTGGTGGATTTCTGGTGATTTCGGATAGCGTATCGTCTTTTTGTGTCTTTTATTTTTTCGACTTGAGGGTCTAAAAATGGCAAAGGGTAAGTTTGAACGTACAAAGCCGCACGTAAACGTGGGCACGATTGGTCACGTTGACCATGGTAAGACGACGCTGA
>JALRGK010000050.1 GCA_023253415.1 Rhodocyclaceae bacterium | reverse complement strand
CAATGTCCGCTACGCCGCTACATGCCCACTCGTGTTATGCGTGATGACGGGTGCATTAGTCTATGCCGGACACCTCCTGCCGCGTTTGTCGTTTGCCCTTGATCTGGATTACGTGCATGCCAGTCGATATGGCGATGCGCGTGAAGGGGGGCTGATCAACTGGATCGCGCGGCCGCGATCGGTGGTGACCGGACGTGAAGTGCTCTTGCTCGACGATATCCTCGACGAGGGTGTGACACTGCACGAAATTCAGCAATGGTTGCTTGCCGAGGGTGCCAAGCAGGTCGAGATCGCCGTTTTAACGCACAAGAAAAAACCGTTGCCACAACCTTGTACGCCCGATTATCCGGCCCTCATGACGCCGGACCGATATGTCTATGGCTTTGGCCTGGATGTGGATGGTCTGTGGCGCAACGCGGATGGTATTTTTGTCGCTGCTGAAGGTGCATGATGACGGGGTCAGAAAACGCGGCATTTGAAGAATCGCTGAATGACACACTGGCACGCTGGTTGAGTGAATCATCCGATCTGGAAAAGCAGGGTGCTTATGATTGGCTCTGTGGCCGAATCAACCCGGCGGCTACGCGGGTGCTGGAAATCGGCTGTGGATTTGGCGCGTCAACAGCGGCTCTGGTGCGCCATGGCAAAACCGTGTTTGCGCTGGATAACCGCTTGGAATGTCTGGAAGCGACCCGAGAGCGCGTGCCGGACGCGATTTATGGTCTAGCGGATGTGGCGCAGATTCATGAGATGCTGTTGGCGGATCTGAAAGATTTTGCACCTGAAGCCATGGTGCTCTGGATCGCCGGAGCCCCTGCGGAGTCACTGCCGCATCATGTGCCTGCGCAGCAGGCTGTCATGCAGTATCGACTGGCATTTCAGAAAGCCGCGCTGATGCTGGCGGCTCAAGTGCCTTCAATCATGTCAGTGCATCTGGCAGATCGCACGGCATTCCCTTGGCAGATGAAAGATGCAGGCCGTGACACCATGGCGCAGATTATTCGCGCCTCGGTCATTGCCAACGCCCCTTTTAGCGTGGATGTGGCGGATGTACAGTTCCGTAAACTCAACTTACCGTTTTCTGCGGCCCGTCATGCGATGCCTGCTGGCATCTCGGCAGTGCTCGGTGAGGCGATGCTGAAACGTTGCGTGTCGAACGCGTGAATTTCCTGATGGAGAATACGAATGTCCACAAATGAACGCAGCCCTTTGCTGGCTATTATCGGTGGTAGTGGATTGAACCATTTGTCCATTCTTGAAGATACGCGTCGGCAGTTTGTTCGAACGCCCTATGGTGAGCCTTCCTGTCCGTTAACCCTGGGGACGATCTGTGGTCACGAAATGGTCTTTCTGGCCCGGCATGGTCATGGCCATACCATCATGCCTGCAGACATCAACTATCGTGCAAACATTTACGCACTCCGAGAGGTCGGGGTGACGGGCATTATCGCTGTAGGTTCTGTCGGCTCGATTCATCCCAGCATGGGGCCCGGTGACCTGGTCATTCCGGATCAGATCATTGACTATAGCTGGGGGCGTATTTCAACCTTCTTCGGTTGCGAGCAGGGCGTGGAGATGCATACGGACTTCACACATCCTTTCTCGGAGATGCTGCGCTCACGACTTTCAGGTGTTGCGGATTTGCTGGGTTTCCATGTGCACGATGGGGGTGTGTATGCCTGTACACAGGGTCCTCGTCTGGAAACAGCGGCTGAAATCCGGCGGATGGCAGGAGATGGTGCGGATGTGGTCGGTATGACGGCCATGCCCGAGGCCGTGCTTGCGCGCGAGCTAAACATCCCCTATGCCATGTTAAATGTCGTGGTGAACCATGCGGCAGGCATCGGTGAGAGCACCCAGGGCATTCAATTCAGTGCGTTGGGCGATGTGATCGAGCAAGCCATGTGCAAAGCACGCCTGCTCATTGAAGCACTGGTCGGTTGCAAGGTGCCTACTTGACGCCTGGTTAGGCCGCTCTGAAATATCAGGTTCGCAATTGCTCCAGCAAATCGTTTTCAAGCAGTAGCCGGTCACGGCTTTGTGACAAACCGCGACCAGAAATCAGGAACGTATCTTCAACCCGCTCCCCGAGCGTTGAGATTCGTGCAGTATGCAGTGAAGCACCGTGACGGGTCAGCGTTTCCGCGATGGCGTACAGCAGGCCGGTGCGGTCGGCGGCACGGATTGAAAGCACGTACTGTTGACCGCTCTCATCAGGCTCGAGCAGAACAACCGGTGCAATCGGGAAAGAACGAACCTGGCGTGAGATGCGACCCATCGGTGGGGTGCTGGGTCGGGTCTTTCCGAGCAGCACTTCAAGCAGGTCGTGCTCGATGATGGTGCTGGTTTCACGATCCATGTCTCGGTTTGAAGCATCAAGCAGGTTGAAGCTGTCCAGCGCATAGCCGTGTTTTGTTGTGTGGATCTTGGCATCCATGATCGAGTAGCCGATCGAAGCAAAGTAACCACACAGGTGCAGGAAGAGATCCGGTTGGTCCGGGGCATACGCTAATACCTGGATGCCGGCACCATCGGGGTTGGGGCGGGCGCGAACGACCGGTTTGTTTTCGTGGGTCCGGTAATAAAGGCAACGGGTGTGCCAGGCAATTTCCTCGTCGGTATGGCGGAGGAAATAGACATCATCCAGTTGTTTCCAGAACTGTGTTTGAACAGACTCGCCTAAAGCAAAGAAGCGCAAGTGAGCGAGCGCGTCACGTTTGCGTTGAACCACCATGTCTCCCAACTGCTCGGTGCTGCCGTCTTCTGATTGTTCGAGACGGCTGAGTGAACTGCGGTAGAGCGTTTCCAGTAGTCGTGCTTTCCACGAGTTCCAGACCTTGGGGCTGGTGCCGCGAATATCGGCAACCGTCAGGAGATAGAGAGCGGTCAGATGACGTGCGTCGCCCACTCGTTTGCAGAAGGTCGCAACCGTATTCGGATCCGAGATGTCTTCCTTTTGAGCCACTGCCGACATGGTCAGGTGTTCCTTGACCAGCCAGACGACCAGGTCGGTATCCTTTTTCTGCAGGCCATGCGATTTGCAGAAGGCCTCCGCATCGGCCATGCCCAGTTCGGAGTGGTCGCCCCCTCGGCCTTTGGCAATGTCGTGGAAGAGGGCGGCAAGAACGAGTAGCCAGGGCCGCTCGAACTCGTTCATGAGTCGGTGACAGAACGGATTCTCGTGGGCGAAGTCTTCGCGAACAAAGCGTCTAATATTGCGCACGACCTGCAGTATGTGCTGATCGACGGTGAATACGTGGAACAGGTCATGCTGCATCTGGCCTACGATTTGCCCGAAGGCTGGAATGTAACGCCCCAGAATGTCAAACTGATTCATTAGCCGCAAGGCATGTAGCACGCCATTCTTTTGCCGCAGAATCTGGATAAATAGCTGCTTGTTTTCCTTCTGCTGACGAAATTCCCGATTAATCAGGCGCCGCGCCCCATAGAGGGCACGCAGTGTACGTGCGGTCATTTCCTGAACGCCACCCTGTTTTTCCATGAGCAGGAACGTCTCGAGAATCGCGGGTGGGTTTGTCTGGTATAGCAGCGGATCAACAATGTCCAGTTTGTGCCCGACTTTCTGGAAGCGATCGTTTAAGCGGCGGATTTTCTGCTTGCTGGCCGGTGCCAATCGCTCGCTGATCGATTTGAGAACCAGGGTGTTGATTTGAGTGACGCGCTTGGCAATGCGGTAATAGCGTTGCATGAACTGCTCGCTGGCGCGCCGCTCGGCAATGTCACTAAAGCCAAAGCGCTGCGCGATCTGCCCCTGGATGTCAAAGAGCAACCGGTCTTCAGCACGTCCGGTGAGTAGATGTAACTGAATCCGGACGTCAGCCAGAAAGCCGGCAGCCCGTTCGATCGCGACGCGCTCATCACCCTGCATCAACGCATTTTGTTGCAGGGACTGCCAGATATCGCCATCAAGGCCGAAACCTGCAGCGCGTGCAATCCAGCCTAGACTGTGCAAATCACGCAAGCCCCCGGGGCTCTCCTTACAGTTGGGCTCCAGGCTGAAGGCCGTAAATGCGTGACGTAGGTGGCGCTCTTCCTGCTCGGCCAGTTTGGCGGCAATGAACTGGTCGTGAGACATGCACGCAGTGACTGCTTCTTGCAGTTGCAGATAAAGCGCCTGGTTGCCGCAAATCAAACGAGATTCAAAGAGGGCTGTTTGCACCGTCACATCAGCATGGGCAGACTCAATGCATTCGTTAATGGTACGGACACTATGACCAACGGCCAGGCCAATATCCCAGAACTGACTGATGAGTTGCTGCAGTGTTTCTTCCAGCGCTGGCGAAGGCGGGGCGTCGAGTGCGATAAGCACGTCAATGTCAGAGTGCGGATAAAGCTCGCCGCGACCATAGCCTCCGACAGCAATCAGCGTCGTGCTGGCCGGCATCTCGGCCTGGGACCAAAGCTGCGTCAGCAGGCGGTCCACTAGCGCTGTACGTCCAGAAAGATAGGCCTTGTGATCGGGCCGTGCCAGATAGGTGTTAGCCAGATCCGTCTGGCCCAGATTCAGAGCGGTTCGGATCTCTGTAAGCGTGTTGCCGGTGCGTGGGTCAGTCATGGTGCCGGGTCAGAAATTCGGGCGTGCCGGTGTACCAGCCGACACCGTCAGAACTTCAACACCGCTGGCAGTGACAACGATCGTGTGCTCCCATTGGGCAGAAAGGGAATGGTCCTTGGTCACGATGGTCCAACCATCGGCCAATTCGCGGATATCGGGTTTGCCGGCATTGATCATGGGTTCGATGGTGAAGATCATGCCTTCCTCGAGTTTGATGCCTGTGCCGGGTTTTCCATAGTGCAGCACCTGGGGGTCTTCATGAAAATGCTGGCCAATCCCATGACCGCAGAACTCACGGACCACCGAAAAGCCATGCTTTTGCGCGTGGGTCTGAATGGCATGGCCGATGTCCCCGAGCGTGGCGCCAGGTTTGACAACATCAATCCCTTTCCACAGGCATTCGTAAGTCACATCACTGAGACGTTGAGCCAGGGTGGAGACCTCGCCGACAGAGAACATCCGGCTCGTATCGCCATACCAGCCATCCTTGATGACGGTGATATCCAGATTAACGACATCGCCTTTTTTGAGCTGCTTATCACCCGGAATACCGTGACAAACCTGATGATTGACCGATGTACAGATCGATTTGGGGTAGGGGCTGTAGCCGGGGGGCTGGTAATTCAATGGAGCTGGAATGGTGTCTTGTACATTGACCATGTACTCGTGGCAGAGTCGATCCAGTTCACCGGTCGTGACGCCGGGTTTGACAAAAGGTGTAATGTAATCAAGGACTTCAGACGCAAGCCGGCAGGCCGTGCGCATGGCGTTAATCTGTTCCGGGGTTTTGAGGGTAATGCTCATTATTCTGTGCTTTTATGAAGGATGTAGCGAGGCATCTTTGTGATGATGCAGAGAGATCCCGAAGCATAACCGACTCAAGGATGTGCGACCAGATAGAGCGCTGATAGGCTTGCTGCGGTGCGCTGAATGCTGATACAATGTACCAGTTTTCTTCGTGAAAACCGACCTTTGGGTCGATATCGTCCCGAATCATCCGGTTCGGGGCTAATCCACACACGAGACCGAATTCAGGGTGTTTTTCTCCGGAAAAATCGCAGTCGGTGTCGTGGCGGTCTAACCCTGCAAGGAGTCGTTATGTCGACAATGCGTCAAATGCTGGAAGCCGGCGTCCACTTCGGACACCAGACCCGCTTCTGGAACCCCCGTATGGCCCCCTACATTTTCGGGGCTCGTAACAAGATTCATATCGTTAACCTGGAAAAAACGGTTGCCAAGTACAACGAAGCCATTTCGTTTGTGAAAAAGCTGGCCGCCAACAAGGGTACGGTTCTGTTTGTGAGCACCAAGCGCCAGGCACGCGAAATCGTTGCTGAAGAAGCAGCGCGCGCCGGTATGCCTTATGTTGACCAGCGTTGGCTGGGCGGCATGCTGACCAACTACAAAACGCTGAAGCAATCGATCAAGCGCCTGAAAGACATGGAGCAGTCGGTTGAAGATGGTTCGTGCGAGAAGCTGACCAAAAAAGAAGCGCTGGATTTCAAGCGCGAACTGGACAAGCTGCAAAAGTCGATCGGTGGTATCAAGAACATGAACACGCTGCCGGACGCCATCTTCATTATTGATGTCGGCTATCACAAGATCGCCGTCACCGAAGCCAAGAAGCTGGGTATTCCCGTGATCGCCGTGGTTGATACCAACCACAGCCCGGAAGGCGT
>JALRGK010000041.1 GCA_023253415.1 Rhodocyclaceae bacterium | reverse complement strand
GGCGATGCCCTTAAGCGTTTGCGCAGGTTTCGGCGCTACTTTCTCTTTAACCCATTCCGGTATGCCCGCGGGGTTAAGCCATAAACCTGATTTGCCACCGACTTTGGCCAGGAGGCGGACGCCATCGATCATCAGATCGGCTTCGACCATTTTGGTCAGATCCCAGATGGTCAGCAGCGCAGCGTTAACGCCGGCCAATGCCTCCATCTCGACGCCGGTTTTGGCATGCGTCGATGCGATGCATGCGACACGGATGGAATGCGTATTCTCTTCAAGCTCGGTCAGAATCTGTACCTGATCCAGCCCCATCGGATGACAGAGCGGGATCAGCTGGCTGGCGGTTTTTGCGCCCTGGATGCCGGCGATTTCAGCCAGAACCAGCACGTCGCCCTTGGGCAAGGCGCGTTGGCTGATCAGCGTAAAAGCGCTAGCGCCAACATGGATTCGTCCTTCGGCGATAGCGGTACGATGCGTGGGCGCTTTCCCGCCCACATCAATCATGTGGAACCCCTGATTCATATGATTAACCACCTAACGATGCCAAATGGGGTGTGCTGCCGGATTGGTGAAAGTGCAGTAGATGCGTTGGGGCTTTCTGGACCAGCAGCCCGGCAATCGTGTTCTGCAACTCCAAACGTTGGCCTCGATCCTGCAGCAGATGGCGTAGTGAATGCCCGCCATTGCCGAACAGGCAAAGGTGCAGCTTGCCGTGGGCATTGACTCTCAGGCGGTTGCAGGTATCACAGAAATCTTTTGAATAGGGGGCGATGATGCCAATTCTGCCGCGGTAGTCTGGATGCTGGAATTCCTGCGCGGGCCCGGCGCCTGCCTCACGTTCGCGCAGGGTCCAACCCATGGCAATCAGGCGGTCTTTGATTTCCTGGCCTGAAATATGATGTCGGGCGAAGTAATCCTTGTTGGAACCGGTCTCCATGAGCTCGATAAAACGAATGCTCAGATCGTCATGGCGGATCCATTCAAGAAAGGCGGGCAGTTCGTGATCGTTAACGTCGCGCAGCAGCACGGTATTGACCTTGATTGCCTCGAAACCGGCAGCCCGTGCTGCGCTGATGCCGTCCAGGACTTTATGCAGGTGATCGTGCCCCGTAATCTCGGCAAAGCGCTGCGGGTCCAGACTATCGACGCTGACATTGATCGCCGAGATTCCGGCCTCGCGCCAGAGGCGGGCGTTTTCGGCCAAGCGGTAACCATTTGTCGTCGTGGCAACGCGCCGAATGCCGGGGGTTGTCGAGACGCGGGCGGCAATTTCGGCAAAATCCTTGCGGACGGTGGGCTCGCCACCCGTCAGGCGGACCTTCCAAAGCCCGAGCTCAGCCATGCCGCCAACCAGATTGGCGATTTCGTCAGAAGTCAGAAACTCCTGAGCGCCTGTCTTCTGATAACCATCGGGGAGACAGTATTGGCAGCGGTAATTGCAGACGTCAGTAATGGATAGGCGCAAATAGCTGAAACTCCGGCCATGCGGGTCGATTAGCGTGTTCATCCTATCCTCTTAGTCCGTGGGCATTGCCTCAAAAGCCAGCGGGTTCGTGGCGAGTGCTTGAATCGCCCTGAAGCGCTGTGGTGTTAATGAATGCATTATGCAGGGAATTGCTGTGACGGGGCAGATTTAAGCGGGGTAGCTGCAATACTCATTTGGAGGTAGGGCGGAGCCCATCAGCCGGGGCGGCCATCCAGGCGCGGCCTGAAGAGCCAGGGGCCGTACCGATAGAGATAAAACAGGAAGGCGATGATCCAGGCGCTGCCTGACAGCAGGAGCAGGGCCGGGGTAAGTGTTGGCGTCTGCAGCACCGGGAGTGCGGCCAAAGTGCGTAGCACGCCACTGATGGCAATCAGTACAAACATGCTGCGTTCAATCATCGTTCCCAGGATCGGCCGGCCAGAGTGGCCCATGGCCGTGCGGGTTATCATGCCGGCGATGATGAGCCCCATGGCGCCAACGCCCAGCGCATGGACGGGTAACGAGCGTGGTACGACTTGCAACGCTTCTAGGCCCAGAGCGCATAGCGTTACGGGGATCCACAGATAACCCAGCTGCAAAACCCAGACCATAGGCTGCTTAAAGCATTGCCAGGGTTTCCAGCCGATCCAGCGGACCAGATTGACCAGTGATGCGACCACGCACATGAGGGAGGCCAGCCGGGGGGGCAGTGTCAGCCAGCCAATGATGCCCAGCGCTGTGGCCAGCGGCGTGAGCCAGACAAGCGACTGCGGTTTCCAGACGCGAATGCCCGGTACGCCATTCTGCGTGAACATCGGAATCACGCGTCCGCCCATGACGACCAGAAGCTGCAGGATGACCAGTAACGCCAACTCGATGGGGTCGAGTGGGTTGGCAGGCAGATCATTTAACAGGATGCTGTAAAAGCGGGCATTCAACCCGCCCATGAGAATGACGAGTCCGAGGATGAAAAAGTTCTTCCAGAGTTTGGCGAGCCAGAGAACGCGGAATAACAATGCACTCAGTAGCCCGACAAAAGCCATATCGAATCCACTGGCGATGGCAACGTGGCCCAGCAACATGAACAAGCGGGCCAGCACCCAGCATAGGAACAGGAGGGCTAACGGCATGCCGGCAGCCGGCAGAATGCCCGTCCAGTTATTGGTGGCGGTCAGCAGGAAGCCGGCAATGACGGCCAGTGCGAAGCCGAATACCATTTCGTGGGCGTGCCAGGCCAGAGGGCTGGCCGATGGCGCGATGAGCAGTGTGTTGCTGTCCAATAGGCCAAACAGGGTGGCGAGCCAGAGGGTAATGGCCAGTACCGAAAAAGCGGCGGCGCCCAGATAAAACGGCCGGAAGCCCAGGCGCCATAAGCCGAATCCGGTCATGGGCCGTTCTTTACGCGCCTGGCTTTCCTGGATCGAGAGCAGGTTGGTCGGGCGATTTGATTTGGACGCGTTATTCATGGTGAGCGGACAGGCAAGGTAGCAGGCCCCGATTCTTGCGGACAAGCGCAGGCTTGGCTATACCTATTCGGCGGTACTTGGTATGGCTTGACGGCGCTTAGCTCAGGTTGTTGGAGACTGCCCAGACTGCGGCCTCGACTCGGGATCGGAACTTCAGTTTCTTCAGGAGATTCCGGATATGAACTTTAACGGTGCTGTCCATGATATCGAGTTCACGGGCAATCAGTTTGTTCGACATGCCATGCGCCAGACACTTGAGAATGCTCAGCTCACGCTCGGTGAGTCCGGCTTGTGATCGATTGATCACAACGGCCTCCTGTCGCAGTGCCGTCGCCAGCAGACCGCTCAGCTCCGCACTGATCGCATTTTTGCCGAGCATGGATTCCTTGATCAGCCGGATCATTTCCTCGGGATCGGTATCCTTGAGAATATAGCCATCGGAGCCCGCACGGATGGCGCCGACGAGATCGTCGGGGCTGTTGGATACGGTCAGCAGAATGATCCGGGCGTCGATATCCTTGTCGCGCATGGCCTGGAGCGTCTCGATCCCATTCAGGCCCTTCATGTTCAGATCAAGCAGGATCAAATCCGGGTGATGCTCGAGCGCGAGGGCGATGCCTTCTTCACCGGATGAGGCTTCGGCGATGACTTCAAAATCGGGTTCCATGCCCAGCAGTTGAATGACGCCCTTCCGGAAGAGTGGATGGTCATCAATGATGAGTGTCTTGATGGTGTTGGTCATGATGACGCCCTTAATGGTCAGTGCCGGATTTTTCGGGAATGAATGTCAGCAGCACTTCGGTGCCGCCCTGCGCACCATTGCGGATAGTAATGGTGCCATCCAGAGATTGTGCACGATCTTCCATGATGATGAGTCCGTAGTGGTTTTCCGGCGATTTATTGTCGCCGATGCCGATGCCGTTGTCGCTGACCTGAATCGTCACGACCTGGTGTTCGGAAATGCTCGCGCTGATGTTGACCTCGCTGGCATGGGCGTGCTTCTCGATGTTGGCGAGCGCTTCACGGATGATACGCAGGACGTGAATCTCTTCGTTGGCCGAGAGCAGGGTGGGCGGCAGATCGTTGCGACAATCAATGTGCAGATTGCAGCGACGGCTGAACTCTTCCGTTGTTTCAATCAGTGCTGTTTGGAAACCGCGCTCATCGATTTTGAGGCGGAAGGCGCTGATCAGTTCGCGCAGTTCCTTGTAAGCGCTGCCCAACCCGGTCTTGAGTTCGGTGATGATTTCATCCTGGGCATCGGGCGTTAGCTGTTTCTTCTCGAGACGCGCGACCTGAATACGCAGATAGCTGAGTGACTGGGCGATCGAGTCGTGCAGTTCGCGGGCAATCACCGAGCGTTCTTCAAGCACGGCGATGCGATGGCGCTCCTCCTGATGCTGCATTTTCGAGAGTGCCATCGACAGATTGTTGCCAATCGCTTCAAGGACGCGAATCTTCCAGTCGGGCAACGGTTCCGAGGTATTGACCTTGAAGGGCATGACACCGGCGATCGAACCGGCATTGCGGATGGGTACAAATATCATCTTCTGCCCGTCGGCGCCGCTGCTTGCTGCAGGTGTTTGACTCTTCGTGAAACAGCTCTCGCACCCGCGCTCGCCACAGAGTTTTTCCAGATCATTCTGGACCAGATTGGTTGTCAGGCGGTGTGCCGGGTAGACGCCGTGTTCGCTGATGCAGACGGTGCCGGCATTGAGCCCAAGTTCGGTTTCAATCACATCCAATAGGTCCTTCAGCATGGATGGCGTGATGTTCTTGTCGGAGAGCTGTAACGCTGATTGATACATGAGCTCCAGTGAACGGTTGCTGTCCGTCAGTTCCTGTGTGCGTTCAGCGATCAGGCGATTCTGGTTGTCATAGGTCGTCGCGATCTCGGACACCATCATGTTGAACGTTACGCCGAGTTGGCCGAGCTCATCCTGGTCGGTGTGCATGACCTGTGCCGAGAAGTCCTTGTCGCGGACGCGGCTGGCAGCAAGCAGTAGATCCTTCAGTGGTCGGACGACCTGATTCTTCATCATCCACATGGTGACCAGACAGACGGCAACCGTCATGGCGAGTAGCGCAATCTGCAAGGAGCGGAGCAGGGCGATTTTCTGTTCGAGGTCCTGCTCGATCAGAAACACGACGTCGTTGATCTGGTCAACGAAAGCAGGAACAACGCGCTCGAGTTTCTCGACCGTCGCGGCGTCGGGTTTGCCATGAAGTTTGAGCAGCGTCGGGGCAATCTGCTCTTCCCAGGTATTGTGGACATGGGCAAATCTGGACGGCAATTCGCTGTAATCCGCAGCACGTGAGACAACAAAGCTCTCTAGGGCATCCAACCGGATCTGAAATTCCGTGGATGCATGGGCGATCTGCGCATTCGGCGCGCCGGATTCGGCGTAGCTCAGTAGCCGATAACTCATCATGCGTAACGAACCGGCCGAGTTGATGGCGTTGGCCTTGCCGAGGCTGTTGTCGGCGATCGAGGTTGATAGCACCATCGAGATGAACGACAGAAACACAATCGTTCCCATGGCGAGCCCCAGCCTGACAAGCAGGGAGTCCTTGATCGAGATGCTGGGAATGAGCGAAAAAATCATGGGAAAAGCGCGCGGGGGTTTGCCCTACTTGAGCAGGGGGTATTAGGGAGTACCACTATTTTGAACTTGTCTGCGCTTTTGTGTCGCGGCTGGCCAGGGGGCTATTTGTAATGCATTGTTATGAAACGAATATTCATTCATAAAGGACTCTGGGTCTATACCTCTAAAGGCGTAGACGGATCTAAACCCTGACGATTTTCAGGGCTATCACTGGACAGATCAACTTTCTATGATGCTTCCCAAAGAATTTAAAAGTTGGGTTGGGAGGTTGTTATGTTCACCAGAAAGCAGTTGTCCGTCGTCTCGTCCAGTACCTTCGCATTCACGATCTGCTTTGCGATCTGGATGATGTTTGCCGTGATCGGAATTCCGATCAAAGCGAAGCTGGGGCTGAACGAAACCGAATTCGGCCTGCT
>JALRGK010000198.1 GCA_023253415.1 Rhodocyclaceae bacterium | reverse complement strand
ATGCGTCAGAGCAGCTCGGCCAACTCCTTGCTTTTTGAAGCCTTTGACGCCGATCTGACGATGATTACCACGCAAACTGTCGCTCATGCCTGCCTGAGCTACCTTACCACCCCGATGCTGGCCCGCTTTATCCGGGAGGTTGAAAAGCAATCACCGGATTGGGCGGCATCCATTATGGCCGAACTCACGCCCATCTGTGCCGGCCGGGTGCCTTACGTCTGGACAACCCGTATCAACCGCGTAAAAACGCCAGCCCTCGCGGCACAACTCCTACATACTCACAACGTCATCAACCTCTCTGTGCTGATGACCTCCAATCGCAACCGGGAAGAATCTCTGAAGCTATTGCCGCTCATGCTGGAGCGTGCCGGCCAGCTCATCCTTCGCCCCGATCCCAGCCTACCCTTGCATACGGGCGACAAAATCATCTGGACCGGTCACCGCGAGGCCTGGAGCGAACAGAAACTCACCGCCAGTTACAGCAACGCCTTGGACTACGTTCTTACTGGAACATCCCATACCGGCAGCTGGTTGGGGAGATACTTGAATTCATGACATATCGTATCGTAGTCATGACCATCGCGGCCGTGTTAATAAGTGGCTGCGCCTCCTACAGCGGTGCCGGACTCAAACCCGGTATTGCCACACTGCAGGATGTCGAAGCCACCATGGGCCAACCTGCCATGGTCTGGAAAAACGACCGAGGACTCATCACACAGTTATCGTATCCACGCGGACCAGCCGGGTGGGTCAGCTTTATGGTCTATTTTGATGACCAGGGCAAAATGACCCGCAAGGAACAGGTACTCGATCTCAAGCACTTCACTGAAATCAAAATCGGTGACACGCAGGAACAGGTACTCAAGATCCTCGGACCCTACCGGGATACCTACCACTTTCCCCAGAAAAACGCGCTGGACTGGAATTGGGGCTGGTGTGATCAGAGTCTACTGCGCATGGCTTTTACCGTGACCTTTGATGAGGACACATTGCTGGTCAAAACCACCGAAATCTGGCCCGACCCCTTCTACCAGCGTGGCGGCATGTACTCCACCTACTGCGAACCCTGGACGGGTGACGGGTCATTTGAAAATCCCTAAACCGTTGTTTTTGCACAGCTGGTTTCTAAGACCACCTTTTAATACATTGACCTAGGTCAAAGATTACGTCACTTTCACACCCCCTTAAAACCTATTGGGATAGCATCCCAAAAAGACGGACAAGATAATTTAAGGAAATAAAATGTTTGATTCTCACTATTTTGAAGCGGCACATGCAATCCCTTACTATCAAGATGAATGGATGAACATCTGGAAATTTGCGGCAGCAAAGGGAAAGAAAAAACAGTCAAAACCAATCATTTTGAATTACTCCATCATGACACGTGCCTATGGCACTGTTTTTAACCGTGATAATTTCATTGAATTTTTTAATCACGAAGGCTTTGATGTTTACCTCATGGACTGGGGTAAGGACAGCGTTTTCACCTTGAATGGCTGGGGGGTCGACCAGATTTGCGACACACTCCGTGACAAAGCTGTACTGCCCTTGCTCGAAGAGTACAAGACAGATAGCCTGAATATTTTCGGGATCTGCATAGGGGGCATGCTGGCTGCTCACATGATCAATAAGAATATGCAGACCGATAAGAATTTCGCCAAGAAATTCAATAAGGTCGCGTTCTATGGATCACCTATTCTCGGTGCTCGAGATCTGGGCATTGCAAAAACATTTCTGGCCTTTTACAAGCAGATGAAACCCTATCGGCAAGCGATGCATGACACGGGCATCTCGCTATTTACGCTTGACGCCTATCTGATGCAAGGCATCAGCAAATCTCTGCTGGAATGGTCGTGGGATGAATTTGCATCGGAAGGTAATAAAACACTGACTGAAATGGTACAACTGACAATGGATGACCGCTGGGTGCCATTTGCAGCGTTTATGGACTTATTAGAAGAAGCCTTTGAAAGAACCCAAAGCGAGGATGGCCGGGCATTTCACTTCAAAGGAAATGTCAGCAACATCCACTTCTATAACATGGTAGGTGACAGTGATGTGCTAGTCATGCCGTCTGCTTCGATTGTTGAATATGGTTCGAGCGTTCCTGATCAGTTTGCATCATTTGAACAGGATATATTTGTAGGCGGTCACTTCATCTTTGCACAACCCGGATTCCAGAAAGAGAAAAAACGTCTTGCTGAATGGTTCGCGGCCTGACCATTTCTACGGATAGGCCATCGGAGACGGTGGCCTTGTCATTTATGAACCTGTGACATGAACACATTTACTTACATCAAGCTCATCATCAAAGATGAGCTTGATGCGTTCAGAGAGCTTCTCGTAGAGCAACGTTGGCTGATACTAGCGTTGCTCACGGTTTTTGCCGGCCTCATCTACTATCTGAATCCGTTTCCACCCCGCGCTCTATCCATTGCTGCGGGCGATAAAAACGGTGCCTACTGGAAAACAGCAGAGCACTATGCTGATTACTTCAGACAAAACGGTGTTCAACTCACACTTGTTGAATCCGCAGGATCCATTGAAAACGCTCAGCGGCTTGCTGAAAATGGTAATTCCGTTGAGGCGGCATTTATCCAGGGGGGGTCGATCGCTCCTGAGCAACAGTCTGATATTTACTCGCTAGGCAGCGTTGCCTATGAGCCACTTTGGATTTTTTATCGAGCCGATCTATTAGACCCACCTAAAAATCTGACCGATCTCACTCGATATCGCGTTGGCATTGGCCCGGAACTTGGAGGTACGCAAAAGCTTGTCCGGGAACTCCTTCTGCTTAATGGAATCCCTGCACAATCACTCGGGGGTTTCATACTCGGCCCATATGCTCAGAATCTTGAAGACTTTCAGTCTGGCAAACTGGACATCTTGATCAAAGTAGCAGCCCCCCATGATCAGGGGGTACAAACCCTGGTCAGTGATAGCACAGCACGACTACTTTCAATCCCAGAAGCAATCGCCTATCAAAAAAATCTACCCTACATCTACGCATTGACTGTCCCGGCCAATTCGCTCGATATCGAAAGGAAAATACCGAAAGAGTCGCTCACCGTCATTGCAACAACCAGCTCCATCGTCACACAGAAGGATCTGCACCCCGATCTTCAGATGCTTTTTCTGCTTGCCGCACGCGACAACCAACGCGCCTCTCAGCATTTATTCTTTGCCAAACGGGGCGAGTTTCCAGCCTATGTTGACCCAACGATTCCGGCGAGCCCTGTCGCGCTCCATTATTATGATTATGGCGTTCCGCCCGGAATGAGATATCTGCCATTCTGGCTTGCTGGATTTATCAACCGCATGTGGGTTTTGATTCTATCTATCCTTGCTTTCACCTACCCGATAGGCAAGTTAAACCTGAAGCTTCGGGAAATTCGCTATCACATTAAGCATCGCCGTCTGTATGAAGAGCTACTCGGCACAGAACTATATCTGTGTGAACACAATCCGGACCATTCGGAATTAGTACGCATAAGTGATCATCTGCAGCATCTCAATCGTGAGGCGATCAATGTACGCGTTCCTGTCGGATCTGAAGCAGACTATTTTGTCCTACTACAAGCCATAGAATTATTACGTGCGAAGATCCGGGAAAGAATCAGCTGCCAATGACCCGGATTATTCAGGTTTCGGTAGGCATTGCCTGGCTTTTATTGAGCGCCGCCGCTGCTGCGGAACTTCACGAAACTCAGACACAAAACCCGGATAAGCCGTGGGCCGAAAACAAGCCATGGGTAGAAGCCTGGTATTTTAGAAACGCAAAAAACGAAAACAGCTTTTCGAATACCATACAACCTAGACTTTATGTGCCCTTCACCATCAACGAGCGATGGCGGGCGATCACCCGTTTTGACTCATCGCTTGTTTCGAATGGTGGACCTGATTTTCCCAAAGAGTCCGGCGGTGATTTTAACCCGAGCATTACCAAATTCACCCTGTGGGCAATTTCACCCGAAATTCTGCCAAGAACAACTGTCAACTTTGGTTCAAGATTTTATTTGCCCACTGGATACGACCAAAAGAATTATGGTTCAACCCAATGGGCAATCGGACCTCAAGTCGGATTTACGGTTAAAAAAATTGAGTATGGCATCCTGTCCGAATTCGCGCCCTGGTTCAGGTACGTGATTGGGGTCTCATCGATTAGTACACCGCCAACAGCGCTGGCGAGATCCTTGGAAATCTATCCAACTTTTGTCTTCCGAATTAACGAGCATTGGTCATTTAAAGTTTGGGATCAGCGAGGCATAACCATGAATGCGACCAATGGCGAGTGGTTCGTTCCTGTGGATGGCATCCTTTATTACTATTTTGACAGCCACTGGTCAGTCGCAGCGGGCGGCGCCAAACAGGTAGTCAACAATCTCCCGTTGTTTCAGTGGTCTGCGTATGGGCGAATTGGCTATCATTTTTAAGCGCTAGATTCACTGAAATTCATGAATCAGAACGCTGACAATACCTGCCATCAATATTAAAGTTACCGATGACAGCCGCGATTTAAACAGAAGAAACAAAACGCCGGCGGCAATCAAATAGGTCTGGATGGAGACCAATGCTTCGTGAGCAACCGTGTAGAGACCAGAACACATCAAACCCAGTGATATCGGCGCCAACGTTCTCTCCAGGGAGTGCCGCCAGGGTGAGTCCTTAAACATCGCCCAGAGACGACCGGCTACCACACAAAGAATGCTCGATGGAACGAAAAAGGCCAGCAATGCAACGGCCGCCCCCGAAAGTCCATCAATGAGTTCGCCCATAATCAGGACGGAAAGCATATTGGGGCCGGGTGCTATCTGACCCATACTGTACGCATGCACGAATTGTGTGTGCGAAAAGCCGAAATGCTGGTGCAGCATCGATTGCATTTCCGGCAGCACCGCTGTTCCACCGCCGACCGCCAGCAATGACAACATTGAAAAAACTTCAGTCAGTTGCCACTGGAGGGTCATGACACTTCCTTGGGTGTACTAACGCTTGATGGCCGATTCACATAAAGCCCCAGCGTCAACACCACCAAAATAACCAGAACCAGAGGTAATTTAACCATCGACATCAGAACGAAGGTCAGCACAATAATGGTGAGAGACTTGCGTTGCTTGAACGTCTTTTTGCCAACCTTCCAGGTCACATAAAGCATGAGCGCCGCCGTACCGGCGGCCACACCACCGAGTATCACATTGGCTAACGGGTGGTCACTGTTCATACCGTACGCAAAACCTAATCCAAAAACAAATAGGGTTCCAGGTAAAAGTAAGGCGATCGTTGCGACGATGGCACCACCCAACCCTGCAAGTCGATCACCAATCAACAAGGTTGAGTTGACAGAATTCAATCCTGGCAAGGCCTCGCTAATTGACATCACCAGCAGAAAATCGTCGTCATCAAGCCACTTTTCCCTGGCCACAACAAGATCTCGGATGTTGGCAATCACGCTGCCGCCGAAACTCAAGGCACCTATAAGAAGGAATTTGTAAGCAAGTGCGTAAAGCCTGATCCCGGGAGGATTCGTACCTTCATTACCAATCTTTTGGTTTGACATGATCACTCCGGATAGTCCTGAAGTTTTAAGCAGAATTAACTTCTAATAATTCGAGACAGATGCCCTTCGACCCAAGCGTGCAAAAAACTAATTCTATTAAAGCAAAAAACCCCTGTGGCTGGCAGCACACAGGGGTTTATGGATTCTTGGTGGGCGGTACTGGGATCGAACCAGTGACCTCTTCCGTGTGAAGGAAGCCTTCTACCGCTGAATATAACCGCCCAACGAAGCGCGGATTCTAGACAATAACTGTTGCCGGGTCAATGGCTATGCATGAAGATCGTGTCTGAAACGGTAGAATCACGATTTTACACGTACACCGGATTGACTCATGGTTCGCACCCGCTTTGCCCCATCCCCGACTGGTTTTCTACACATTGGCGGTGCTCGCACCGCCCTGTTCTCGTGGGCCTTTGCCCGCCATCACAAGGGCCAGTTTGTGCTGCGCATCGAGGATACCGATCTGGCACGATCAACACCCGAGGCCGTACAAGCCATTCTGGACGGCATGAACTGGCTAGGTCTGGCGCATGATGAAGGTCCCTTCTACCAGACGCAGCGCATGGATCGCTACAAAGCGGTGATTCAGCAGATGCTGGAAGCCGGTACGGCCTACCCCTGTTACACCACTCCGGCCGAACTGGACGCGATGCGCGCCGAGCAGACGGCCCGCGGTGACAAACCCCGCTACGACGGTCGCTGGCGCCCGGAACAAGGTAAAACATTGCCTCCCGTCCCCGTAGGGGCCAGCCCGGTCATCCGTTTCCGCAACCCCACCGATGGCGTTGTCGCTTGGGATGACCTAGTCAAAGGCCGCATCGAGATCAGCAATACCGAAATGGATGACCTGATCATTGCCCGCGCTGACGGCACACCGACCTATAACTTCTGTGTCGTAGTGGATGACTGGGACATGGGCATCACTCAGGTAATTCGCGGTGATGATCACGTGAACAATACCCCCCGTCAGATCAACATTCTCAAAGCGCTCGGTGCACCGGTGCCTGAATATGCCCACCTGTCGATGATTCTAGGGGATGATGGCCAGAAGCTCTCGAAGCGTCATGGCGCCGTCTCGGTGATGCAGTATGACGATGAGGGCTACCTCCCAGAAGCCGTAATCAACTACCTGGCCCGCCTGGGTTGGTCACACGGCGATGATGAAGTCTTTAGCCGTGAACAATTCGTTGAATGGTTCGACTTGAACCATATCACCCCATCCGCAGCCCAATTTAACACCCAGAAGCTCAACTGGCTCAACGCCCATTACATCAAGCAGGCTGACAATAACCGCCTGGCGGCGGACGTCCGCCGCCGTCTGGTGCTCCGCCAGGTGCAGGATTCAGGCTCACCGACGGTGGAGGCGATCGTAGCGCTATACAAGGATCGTGCCCAGACGCTGGTGGAACTGACCGATGCCGTTGAACAGCTGCAAGGTCACCCGCAGCCTTCGGATGAGCTCAAGGCCCAGCATCTGACCGAAACCTCCCGACCGATCCTGGCCTCGTTCCGCTCTGCACTGGCAACGGTGGCATGGGATATTCCGAGCATTTCGGCTGCCCTTAAAGCCACCTTGGCAGCACATGCTGCCAAGATGCCGGCACTGGCCATGCCGGTCCGTCTGGCGCTGGCGGGCCAGACGCAAACACCTTCGGTAGATGCGCTGATTGCACTTTTTTCTCGTGAAGAAGTGCTCAAACGCATTGATACACTACTCGGTACCGTTGCGTAGTTGCTTGTTGGTTACCACTTAGTTGCCATTAAATCAGCGGGTTGCAAGCCTGATGCAGGAAACTTCAAAAAAGCTTTGCAATCCGCCGAAAACGTCTGTATAGTTCTGCCCTGTTCCTGCTGTACCGCGAATCTTTCGGGGGTATAGCTCAGCTGGGAGAGCGCTTGCATGGCATGCAAGAGGTCTGCGGTTCGATCCCGCATACCTCCACCAGTTCGAAGTATGGCAAGAACGTGACGTTAGCTGTATCGACGTCCCCATCGTCTAGAGGCCTAGGACACCGCCCTTTCACGGCAGTAACCGGGGTTCGAATCCCCGTGGGGTCGCCATTTCTGGCGTAACGACTGACGCAGGCAGTGACACCCTTGTGTTACCTGCCTGCGGAGTTGGAACCAATCTTCCCCTTCCTCCGCTCATGAAGCACACGATCGCCCTCCTGGCGCTTGCTGCCGCCTGCCTCGCCGGGTGTTCGTCCGCAAGGACGCAGACGTCACCCAAGGTTTGGGCCGCTGTCAGCGAAGGCATGATGAAAGAGCAGATTGTGGAAACCCTTGGGCAACCGGCATCGCAGTCGTCCTCAGGCCAGGTGTGGCAAAAAGAGGGCTGGGAGCTTCGCATCGCCTATGACAACAGCG
>JALRGK010000160.1 GCA_023253415.1 Rhodocyclaceae bacterium | reverse complement strand
CAAGACGGTGGCGGTGAAGGGCATGGCGCCCTTTAGCGCCTAAGGGGGGCGGGGAATCCATCTGTGCGATGGATGCGAGCGGGGCGCCAAGATAGATTCGGCCGTGCAACCCAAGGCCAGGCGCGGCGTATCGAGTCACTGCTGGCCGGCCTGGAAGGCCTGCGCGGACTCGAGTACCTGCCGGCGCCGCTGGCCACCGTTGAGCAACTCAGCCGCGTCCACCCGGAAGCCTTTGCCGTCGTCCGAGAGGCCAGCAAACGCGTGCTCGGTATGCGCCACTTCGACGTGCAGCTGGTTGGCGGCATGGTGCTGCACTACGGCAAGATCGCCGAAATGCGCACGGGTGAAGGTAAGACGCTGGTCTCCACCTTGCCTGCCTACCTCAATGCGCTGGCCGGACAGGGCGTGCATGTTGTTACGGTCAATGACTATCTGGCGCGCCGCGATGCCGAATGGATGGGCCGCCTGCACCGCTGGCTGGGCATGGCCGTAGGTTGCAACCTCTCGCAGATGTCCTCGCTGGAAAAGCGTGATGCCTATGCCTGTGATATTACCTACGGCACCAATAACGAATTCGGTTTTGATTATCTGCGCGACAACATGGTCTACGACGTGCAGGATCGTGTGCAGCGCAAACTCAACTTTGCCATCGTTGATGAAGTAGACTCGATTCTCATCGATGAGGCCCGCACGCCGCTGATTATTTCCGGCCAGGCGGAAGACCATACCGAACTCTATGTGCGCATGAATGCACTGGCACCGGCCCTGACCCGTTGCGAGCAGGAAGATGGCCCGGGTGATTTCTGGGTGGATGAGAAAGCCAACCAGATTCTGTTGACCGAAGAAGGCCACGAAAGCGCCGAGCGTATTTTGACACAGGCCGGTCTGCTGGCCGAAGGCCATAGCCTCTACGAGGCCGCCAATATTCTGCTGATGCATCATCTGACGACGGCGTTACGTGCCCACAACCTGTTCCATCGCGATCAGCATTACGTGGTGCAGAACGATGAAGTGGTGATTGTCGATGAATTTACCGGCCGTCTGATGAGCGGTCGTCGCTGGTCCGATGGTCTGCATCAGGCCGTGGAAGCGAAGGAAGGCGTCGCCATCCAGCATGAGAACCAGACGCTGGCTTCGATTACCTTCCAGAACTATTTCCGCATGTACGGCAAGCTGGCCGGTATGACGGGTACGGCGGATACGGAAGCCTACGAATTCCAGCAGATCTATGGTCTGGAAACCGTGGTGATTCCGAGGCATCGCCCGGCAGTCCGTAAAGATCTTCAGGATCAGATCTACCGCACCGAGCAGGAAAAGTTCAAAGCTATCGTCGCCGACATTCGTGCACAGCATGAAGCCGGTCGCCCGATTCTGGTGGGTACGACGTCGATCGAAAACTCGGAGTTACTCTCCGATCTGCTCAAGCGCGAGAAGCTGGAACACCAGGTGCTCAATGCCAAGCAGCATGAGCGTGAAGCCGAAATCGTCGCCCAGGCGGGTAAGCCGGGTGTCATTACGATTGCCACCAACATGGCGGGTCGGGGTACCGATATCGTCCTCGGTGGCAACATCGGCAAAGACGTCGATGCCATTCTGGCCGATGAATCGCTGACCACCGAAGCGAAGGAACAGAAAGTGGCCGCGCTACGCGCCGAATGGCAGAAGACGCACGATGCCGTCATCGCCGCGGGTGGTCTGCACATCATTGGCTCCGAGCGTCATGAATCGCGCCGGATTGATAACCAGCTGCGCGGTCGTGCCGGTCGTCAGGGTGACGCCGGTAGCTCGCGCTTCTTCCTGTCGCTGGATGATTCGCTGCTGCGTATTTTTGCCGGGGATCGTATCAAGTCCATCATGGACCGCCTGAAGATGCCGGAAGGCGAACCCATTGAACACGCCATCGTCACGCGTTCGCTGGAGTCCGCGCAGC
>JALRGK010000091.1 GCA_023253415.1 Rhodocyclaceae bacterium | reverse complement strand
CGGTCATGAACAACTTCGTCGGCGATGGTAACGGCTACTTCGGAAATCCGAATCTAAAACCGGAAACCGCGTACACCGCATCGGCCGTTTATGATCTGCACACCACGGAACGTGAATGGATGGTCAAGGCCTCGCCGTTTTACTCGTACGTCAATAACTATATTGACGCCATGCAGTGGACCGGTAACGCCGCACAGGGTCGACAGCTCAGCGCCAGTGCGCCGGTGCTAAACCAGTTTGTCACCATGCAGTACGTCAACCAGAATGCGAATCTGGCGGGTATTGATCTGGATGGTCAGATGCCCATCGCCAAGACAGACTTTGGTCGTTTCAGTGCCCAGGGTTTGTTCAACTGGACCTACGGTAAGAACCTCTCAACCGGCTATGGCCTGTACAACGTGATGCCGGTCAACGGTAAGCTGAATCTATCGCACCAGTATGGTGGTTGGGATAATCAGCTTCAGTTTATTGCCGTAGCTAACAAGAACAACTTCCTGTCGGTGGAGCGTAACGAGATCCCGACACCGGGCTACTTCCTCACCAATCTGAAGGCCAGCTATTCGTGGTCGAAGGTGCGTGTGGATGCAGGCATTAACAACCTGTTCAACACCTTCTACTACCAGCCGCTGGGCGGTGCCTATCTGGGCCAGGGTCGAACCATGACAATGAATCCGACGGCTGCGCAGGGTGGTCCACAGTGGGGTACGGCGGTGCCGGGTATGGGCATCAGCTATTACACCGCCTTCAACTACAAATTCTGAAGAGCGATACCATGGCACGCACCAGTCGTCAGTCACACCTGAGCCCGGAAGGGCTCAAGGCCATGCGCAAACAACTCGGCCGCAACCAGAAAGATTTCTGGTCCATGTTTGGCGTATCGCAACCCGTCGGGTCACGGTTTGAAAAGGATCTGACGCCGTCAGTTCCCGTGGCCATGCTTGTCTGGTTACGCACGCATCAGAAATTGTCAGACCATGATCTGGCAGATGCGTTGGAAGCGCTGGGCGTCATGCCCAGCGCAGCGAATCAGACCCAGCGGGAACCGATGGCCGCTTAATTCAGCGGGCGGGTTCTGGGTTCAGAGATGACTCTGAACCCAGCGCACGATGTCGGCAGCGCCCATGGCGCCGGCCTGACGGGCGACTTCCTTGCCGCCCTTGAACAGTGCCAGTGTCGGGATACTGCGGATGCCGTACTGAGCGCCCAGCATCTGTTCGGCTTCGGTATCCACCTTCGCCAGGCGGATATGCGGCTCTAGTGTTTTAGCGGCTTGTTCGAACTGCGGTGCCATCATCTTGCACGGGCCGCACCACGGCGCCCAGAAATCCACGAGTACCGGAATATCGTTTCGGCTGATGGCCTTGGCAAATGTCTGTTGCGTCAGTGCCACCGGATACCCATTAAATAAGGCTTGGCCACATTTCCCACAGACGGGATTTTCAGCAAGACGTGATTCAGGGACGCGATTGACTGCGTCGCAGTGGGGGCAAACGATATGTAGGGATTCGCTCATCGTGGTTCCGCCTAATTAGACTCTATGTTTCTATATATTGAACCACCGCGCTAAAAAAACAACCCCACCGACCTGAAGGCGGGTGGGGTTGATCCGGCGTTCAATGCATTAGTGGCCCATGTGCGCCGCTTTATCCTTGATCTTCGCTTGCAGGGTTACCTCGCCGGCCTTCTCGAACTTCACCTTGATGGGCAGCGTGTCGCCGCTGACCAGCGGGCGGTTCAGGCCGATCAGCATGAGGTGATAGCCACCCGGCTTCAGTTTCAGTTCACCATTCGCAGGCACTTCCATTGCCGGCACCTGGGCCATGATCATCTTGCCATCGGCCATGGTCATGGTGTGCAGTTCGGTTGCCTTGGCGCAGTCGCAGTTGGCCGATACGATCTTGTCAGCGGCACCCTTGTTCTTGATCTCCATAAAGGCGGCAGACACCTGGCCGGGTTGGCCACTGCGCGCCCAGATGTCATCAACGCTGAGGTTGCCGACTTTGACGTCAGCAGCGTAAACAGAGGCAGCGGCACAGAAGGCAGCGGTAGCAATCGCAAAACGACGCATGGATTCATCTCCTTGAAGAATGTGATGCATTGATTCTAGGCGGCTTGATCGTGGGCGTCATCTGCAAACAACGCTGCAGGGTAGGCGGTTATTCAGACAGAATAGGTTTGTTGCTTTTTAACCACGCCGGCTGTGAACAAACCGCAAAGTGCCAGTGTCCACACAATCAATGGCCCGGTCGGTAGATCGAGTAGGGCGGAGGCGGCTAGACCGATACCATAGCCCATAACAGCGATGCCGTAAGCAAGCTGAAGGCGGCGCTTGGTATGTGTAACTGGCACGGTGCTCAACGCCGGAATAATCAGTGTCGCAAAGACCAGATAC
>JALRGK010000073.1 GCA_023253415.1 Rhodocyclaceae bacterium | reverse complement strand
CATGGAAATCAAAGCGGCTGCCCGTGACCCCGGCATGCGCGCCAAGATCGCCGTTCTGAGCAAGGATGCCCGTATCGACCCGATCGGCACCTGTGTCGGTCTGCGTGGCATGCGTGTGACGGCGGTACGTCCTGAGCTGGGCGGTGAGAACGTGGACATCATCATCTGGTCGGAAGATCCCGCCCAGTTCGTGATCAATGCACTGGCCCCGGCCGAAGTGACCTCTATCGTCGTCGACGAAGAGCGTCATGCCATGGATGTGGTCGTTGACGATGACAACCTGGCCATTGCCATTGGTCGTGGTGGTCAGAACGTCCGCCTGGCGTCCGAACTGACTGGCTGGACCATCAACCTGATGACGCCGGAAGAATCGCAGCGCAAGAACGAAGCCGAGTCGGCAACGACCCGTCTGTTGTTTATCGAAAAACTCGATATCGACGAAGAGCTGGCCGATCTGCTGATTGCCGAAGGTTTCTCGACCCTGGAAGAAGTGGCCTATGTGCCGCTGAGCGAAATGCTCGAAATCGAAGGTCTGGAAGAAGAACTTGTCAACGAGCTGCGTACGCGTGCCCGTAACGCCCTGCTGACTGAAGCCATTGCCGCCGAAGAAAAGCTGGAAAACGTGGCCGAAGATATGCTCAACCTGCCGGGCATGGAAAAGACGATTGCCGTCAAGCTGGCAGAAGCAGGTATCAAAACGCGTGACGACCTGGCCGATCTGGCCACTGATGAACTCGTAGAAATAACCGGCCTGACTCAGGCCGCTGCAGTTGCACTCATTACAGAAGCCCGTGCGCACTGGTTTGCTGATGACGCATCTGATAAGTGATTGGAGCGCTCATGGAAAATAATACTGTCCTCGAGTTTGCCAGTGAACTCAAAATGCCGGCAGAAGTGCTGCTGGAACAACTGAACAAGGCCGGCCTTAAAAAGTCGGCGACCTCGGATACCCTGACGGCTGCTGATAAAAACAGCCTGCTGGAGTTTCTGCGCACATCGCATGGCGAAGCCAAGGCAGCCAGCAACCGTGTAACGCTGACCCGTAAATCCACCTCGGCCATCAAGGCTCAGGATGCAACGGGCAAGACACGTACGGTGCAGGTTGAAGTCCGTAAAAAGCGTGTGCTCGTTAAGCGAGATGCGCCGGAAGTGCCGGAAGCCCCGGTTGCTGCGGCACCTGCAGCGAGCGAAGCCCCGGTGGCGCCAGTGGTTGAAGAAGTGATTGTGCCGGTCGTTGAAGTGGCGCCGGAACCGGTGGTCGAAGTGGCGCCGGCGGTTGAAGTGACGCCCGAGCCGGTCGTAGAACCGGAACCGGAGCCGGTCGTAGAAGTAACGCCCGAGCCGGAGCCGGTGGCTGCCGAAGTTGCGCCTGCTGCGCCCGTGGTGGCGGAAGAAAAGCCGAAGACCAAGACAGTGGTTCAGCGTCCGAAAAAGGCATCGTTCCTCGATGAGAAGGAAATCGCTGCCCGTAAGGCCGAAGAAGATCGTTATGCCCAGCTGCGTGCACGCCAGGAGCAGGACCGTATTGATCGCGAAAACCGCGAGAAGGAACTGCAGCGTCTGCGTGAAGAAGCCGCTGCCAAACAGGCTGCGCTGAAGGCTGCCGAAGAAAACCGTAAGGCCGCCAGCACGGCAGCCCAAGCCGCACCGGAAGAGCGTCGTGACGGCGGTCGCGATGGCAAGGGCCGTAATGATGATCGTGATGATCGCCGTGGTGGCGCTAAGGGCGGTCGCGATCAGAAGGGCAATGCCCCGGGTCGCGGTGGTAACAACTGGAAAATGGGCGGCAAGAAGGGTGACAAGCGTCATCAGTCGTCGTCCGATGAAGCGCATTCGTTCAATGCACCGACCGAACCGATCGTGCGTGAAGTGCACGTGCCGGAAACCATCTCTGTGGCCGATCTGGCCCACAAGATGTCGGTCAAGGCCACCGAAGTCATCAAGGCGCTCATGAAGATGGGCTCCATGGTGACCATCAACCAGGTGCTGGACCAGGATACGGCGATGATTGTCGTCGAAGAAATGGGCCACAAGGCGCTCGCCGCCAAACTGGATGATCCGGATGCCTTCCTCGACGACGTGACCGATCACGTGGATGTCGAAGCCAAGCCGCGTGCACCGGTCGTGACCGTGATGGGTCACGTTGACCACGGTAAGACCTCGCTGCTTGACTACATCCGTCGCAGCCGCGTTGCCAGCGGCGAAGCTGGTGGGATTACGCAGCATATCGGTGCGTACCACGTTGAAACAGATCGCGGCATGATCACCTTCCTCGACACCCCGGGTCACGAAGCCTTTACGGCCATGCGTGCGCGCGGTGCCAAGGCAACGGATATCGTGATTCTGGTCTGTGCTGCCGATGACGGTGTGATGCCACAGACGCGTGAAGCCATTCACCACGCCAAGGCGGCCGGCGTGCCGATCGTTGTGGCGATTACCAAGATTGATAAACCGGAAGCTAACGCCGATCGCGTCAAGCAGGAACTGGTTTCTGAAGAAGTCGTGCCGGAAGAATACGGTGGCGATTCGCCCTTCGTGCCGGTGTCGGCCAAGTCGGGACAGGGTATCGA
>JALRGK010000028.1 GCA_023253415.1 Rhodocyclaceae bacterium | reverse complement strand
AGCGTTGAGTAGTTCGTAGTAGACCTTGCCCGAGCACAGGATGACACGGGTCACCTTCGACGGGTTCAGATCGTCCACTTCTCCAATCACGCGCTGGAATTCACCCTTCGACAGGTCATCCAGTGAACAGCTGGCATCTTTGTTACGGAGCAGCGACTTCGGCGAGAAGATCACCAGCGGCTTGCGCTGTTTGCGAACCATCTGACGGCGCAGCACGTGGTAAATCTGACTGGCGTTCGACGGCACACAGACTTCCATGTTCATTTCAGCGCAGAGCTGAATAAAACGTTCCGGGCGTGCCGACGAGTGCTCTGGCCCCTGCCCTTCATAACCGTGCGGCAGCAGCATCACGAGACCGCAGCCACGACCCCACTTCGTTTCGCCAGAGGCAATGAACTGGTCAACAACGACCTGGGCACCGTTCACAAAGTCACCGAACTGGGCTTCCCAGACAACGAGCTGATTCGGCTCGGCAGTGGCATAACCATATTCAAAGGCCAGCACGGACTCTTCCGACAGCACCGATTCGTAACACTGGAAGGCGCCCTGCTTCTCCTGCAGATGGGCCAGCGGCTGATAGCTACCGACATCCCAACTGGTACGGTTCTGATCATGAATCGTGGCATGACGGTGGAAGAAGGTGCCGCGACCAACGTCTTCACCCGAGATACGTACACCGTAACCTTCAGCCAGCAGCGTTGCGTAGGCCAGGTTTTCACCCATACCCCAGTCCACTGGCAGCTTGCCTTCGGCCATAGCCTTGCGGTCTTCGACGATCTTCTTGACGCGCGAATGCGGTGTAAAGCCTTCGGGCAGTTCTGCCAGCTTGAGACCCAGGCGCTTCAGTTCTTTAGCGGGAACCTTGGTGTTGCAGGTCTCGATGTAGGACTTGGTCATATACGGGCGCCAGTCCTGGGCATTGTTGCGCTTGTAGTCCGAGATGACCGGGTTGTACAGCAGCTCACCTTTATCAAGATGGGCACGGAAATCCTTGATGATGGTATCCGGACCATCGGCTGGCATCACACCGGCATTAACCAGCTGGTCTGCATAGAGCTTGCGGGTACCCGGGTGCGCCTGAACCTTCTTGTACATCAGCGGTTGGGTCACCATCGGCTCATCCTGCTCGTTGTGGCCAAGCTTGCGGAAACAGAAGATGTCGATGACGACATCCTTCTTGAAGGTCTGACGGTATTCCACAGCCAGGCGAGTCACAAAAGCAACTGCTTCGGCATCGTCACCATTGACGTGGAAAATCGGCGAGTCCGACATCTTGAAGATGTCGGTACAGTAGAAACCCGAACGATAGTCACGCGGATCCGAGGTGGTGAAACCGATCTGGTTGTTCACGACGATGTGGATCGTACCGCCCGTGCCGTAACCACGGGTCTGCGCAAAGTTGAGCATTTCCTGGTTACAACCCTGACCGATGACGGCAGCGTCACCATGGATCAGGACCGGGATAATTTCGTTCTTGCCGTTCTCGCCGATACGGAACTGACGGGCAAAAACAGAACCTTCAACAACCGGGTTCACAATTTCAAGGTGAGACGGGTTGAAAGCCAGTGTCAGGTGTACCGGACCTCCCGGGGTACCGACATCTGACGAGTAGCCCATGTGATACTTCACATCACCCGAACCCAGATCGACTTTCTTCTTGCCTTCGAATTCGGCGAACAGGACCGACGGCGGTTTACCCAGCGTATTGACCAGTACATTCAGACGACCACGGTGGGCCATACCAATCACCACTTCTTTGGCGCCCATACCACCGGCAACACGAATCAGCTCATCCATCGACAGGATCAACGATTCGCCGCCTTCAAGTGAGAAGCGCTTCTGACCCACGTAACGGGTATGCAGGTAGCGTTCGAGCGTTTCGGCCGCCGTCAGACGCTCCAGGAAGCGTTTCTTTTCTTCAGCGGAATAAGCAGCCTGACCACGATTCGGTTCAATGCGGGCCTGCAGCCATTTCTTCTCTGTCAGCGACGTCATGTACATGTACTCAACGCCGATGTGGTGACAATAGGTCTGCTTCAGCGAATCAATGATCTGATTCAGTGGTGCCGTTTGACCCGTGCCCACCTTGTAATCACCCGTATCAAAGCTGCGCGACATATCCGCATCATTCAGCCCATAGGTCTTGGGATCCAGATCCGGGATTTGCGGACGCAGATCACGTTTGAGCGGATCCAGTTCAGCGCGCTGATGGCCACTGAAACGGTAAGCATTGATGAGGTTCTCGACGGCCAGGTTTTTCTGGACATCGCCACCCGAAGCCGACGTTGTCTGACGAAAGCCACCGTTACGACCCGCGGCCTCGAATGCGGCAACAACCGGCGCATGGGCCACGTCACGCGGGGCTGCCCCCGGCTGACGCGCCAACTCTTCGAAGTACTGTTTCCAGGACTCTGGCACCGAAGCAGCATCTTCCAGCCAGGCTTCATAAATCTCTTCCACGAACGGCGCATTACCACCGAACAGGTAAGAATTTTCGAATTGTTCCTTCATCATGTTTGTCACCGTTTTCGGTTGATCTTATAAGTTTTGAGAACCGTTTGGTTCCCGTCCCCTGGTGTGTTGACTAGCAACGTCTGAATTCTCTTTTGGCCTATGCTGCAACCGCACACGACGCTCATTGTGGAAAAGGGCGGCTACGCCGCCCCCTTCCGGAGTGACTACTCAACTAGCCATTAGCGTTTTTCGAGCGGCGCGACATCGCGACGGGCTGCACCAATGTACAGCTGACGCGGACGACCGATCTTGTATTCCGGATCGGTGATCATTTCTTCCCACTGCGTCATCCAGCCGACCGTGCGGGCCAGCGCGAAGATGCAGGTGAACATTTCGGTCGGAATGCCGATTGCCTTCTGAACGATGCCGGAGTAGAAGTCGACGTTCGGGTACAGCTTCTTCTCCACGAAGTACGGATCTTCCAGGGCGATCTTTTCCAGTTCCATGGCCAGCTTGAACAGGCGGTCGTTCTGCAGGCCGAGTTCGGAGAGCACTTCGCCGCAGACCTTGCGCATCAGCTTGGCACGCGGGTCGAAGTTCTTGTAGACGCGATGGCCGAAGCCCATCAG
>JALRGK010000010.1 GCA_023253415.1 Rhodocyclaceae bacterium | reverse complement strand
CAGCGAGGTCATCCTCGCCATCCGCTCTCTGCTCAACTCGTTGATCTGAACGCCTGACATCATGACTACCCGACCAACACGTCTCGAATTCCCTTTTGATCTTGATGCCGAAATCGCCCGCAACGTCGCGGCCGCGCTCTCTGAAGACATCGGTGCTGGCGACCTGACTGCCGAACTGGTGCCGGCCGCCAACCACAGCATCGCCACCGTGATCGTGCGCGAACCGGCCGTCGTATGCGGCATCGACTGGTTTAACCGCTGCTTTGCCGAAATCGACCCGACCATCACAGTGACCTGGCACGTCAATGAAGGCGAACATGTCGGCCCGGACACCCTGCTCTGCGAACTTCAGGGGGCATCACGTGCCCTGCTCTCCGGCGAACGCGCCGCACTGAACTTTCTGCAACTACTGTCGGGCGTCGCCACCCGTGCCGCGACCTTTGTCGACACCATCGCCGGCACCAAGGCACAGATCGTCGATACCCGTAAAACCATTCCCGGTCTGCGCTTCGCCCAGAAATACGCAGTCCGAGTCGGTGGCGGCGGCAATCATCGCCTCGCCCTGTGGGATGCGATTCTGATCAAGGAAAACCACATCCTAGCCGCCGGCGGCATCACCCCCGCTGTGAAAGCCGCCCAGGCCGTGGCACAGCAATATGCTGACCGCTGCCGCTTTATTCAGGTGGAAGTGGAATCGATCGCCGAGCTCGATGAAGCATTGGCTGCGGGCGCCGACTTTTTGCTGCTCGATAATTTCGACCTGGCCATGATGCGCGAGGGCGTCGCCCATCGCGATGCCTGGGCCGCCAAAACTGGCACCCATGCCAAGCTGGAAGCCTCGGGGGGCGTCAGCCTGGATACAGTACGCGCCATCGCCGAAACGGGCGTCGATCGCATCTCCATCGGAGGCCTCACCAAGGACGTGCGCGCCATCGATCTCTCGATGCGCTTCAAAGATCTCCCCGCCTGAGCCAACGAACAACAAAAACGGAAACACGAAGGAAATAAAACCATGTCCCGAGCCCCCAACGACCGCAAGTACTCTGCCGAACACCAGTGGGCGCTGCCCGAAGCGGATGGCACCATCACCGTCGGCATCACCGATTACGCGCAGGAAACGCTGGGCGATCTGGTCTTCGTGCAATTGCCCGAAGTCGGTAGTGACGTTGCAGCCAACCAGCAAGTCGCCGTCGTCGAGTCGGTTAAAACGGCATCGGATGTCTTTGCCCCCATGAGCGGCAAGATCATCGCCGTCAACGACGCGGCCACCGATGCACCGGAAACCATCAACGAAGACGCTTACGCCGCCTGGCTGTTCAAGATCCAGCCGAGCAACCCGGCTGAATACGATGCATTGATGCGTGCGGACGCGTATCTCGCGGCAAACTGATCATTCCGCCAAAAACAAAACCGGCAGTCGGGTACTTACCCCGCTGCCGGTTTTTTTTACGAGCTGTCAGAGCTCAAACAGTCACATGCTGCTGGATGAAGGCTTTCACCACGTTCACATCCGGATCAATCACTTCAACCCGCTGCGGCAGCGTTTCCAGATGCTCCAGCCCCTTCGGCGGCTGTGGCAACTGACCAATCGCTTCCTGAATGGTCTCGGCAAACTTGGCCGGTTGTGCCGTCTCCAGCACCACCATCGGCACACCTTCCGGCAGCAGCTTGATCTGTTCCTGCGCC
>JALRGK010000247.1 GCA_023253415.1 Rhodocyclaceae bacterium | reverse complement strand
CATTCGCCAGTGGGCAGCGTGTCCGGGAAACCGGTTAACACCCGCGAGGCGATATGGCTCAGCACTTTGTTGGCCAGGCCGGCAACGGCGTTCTGCTCGTGTACGACGAGCGGTACACCGGCCAGGCGCGCCATGACGCCGCCCGGGAAGGTGATATAACCCCCCATGCCCAACACCACATCGGGCCGCACGGTTTTAATCACGCGGCGGGCGGCCAGGCAGGCACGCAGCAGATTCACCGGCAACATCAGCTTACGCATGACACCCTTGCCACGTACCGCGGCAAATTCGACCCAGGCACATTCGTAACCCCGTGCCGGGACCAGCTTGGCTTCCATGCCATTCGGGTTGCCCAGCCAGACCACGCGCCATCCCTGCGCACGCAAAACATCCGCCACAGCCAGGGCGGGAAAGATGTGGCCGCCGGTACCCCCGGCCATCACGAGTAGTGTCTTCCGGCTGGATTGCGCAGCATGCCCGCCGCGTTGCGCGGTGCTCGCGCCCTCGCCTATCCCTTCGATATGTCTCGGTTGCTGCGCGCCGTGCGCCTTGCGGTTCAAGCTGCTCATCTCAACCGGCAAACGTTCTGCGAGGTTCATGTTCATTGTCATGGACGGCGCCCCCGCATCATCTGACGGTTTTCCCAGTCGATGCGCAACAGAATCGCAATCGCGATGCAGTTCACGAGAATGCCCGAACCGCCAAAGCTCATCATCGGCAGGGTGAGCCCCTTGGTGGGCAGCAGGCCCATATTGACGCCCATGTTGATGAACCCCTGCACACCGATCCAGATGGCAATCCCCTGGGCGACCAGCGCCGGGAAGCAACGGTCCAGCTTGATGCACTGCTTGCTGACCATGATGATGCGCTGGATCAGCAAACCGAACAGCGCAATCACCACCACCACGCCGACAAAACCCAGCTCCTCGGCAATCACGGCCATCAGGAAGTCGGTATGTGCTTCGGGCAGATAGAACAGTTTCTCAACGCTCGCACCAAGGCCCACGCCGAAGAACTCGCCACGCCCGAATGCGATCAACGAGTGCGACAACTGATAACCACGGCCCAGCGCATCGGCCCATGGATCCATAAAACCGAAGATCCGGTCACGGCGGTAGGGCGACACGATGATCAGGATGGCGAAGGCAATCAGCAGCAAGAGAATCAGGATCACAAAGGGTTTAATCTTCATGCCGCCGAGGAACAGGATGCCAAAGGCGATCGAGATGATCACCACAAAGGCACCGAAGTCCGGTTCTTTGAGCAACAACGATCCCACCAGCACCATCGCCACAAACATCGGCAAAAAGGCTTTCTTGAGGCTGTGCATCACATTCATCTTGCGCACCGTGAAATCGGCCGCGTAGAGCACCACAAACAGTTTCATGAGCTCGGAGGGTTGCAGATTCACGACAAACAACGGTAACCAGCGACGCGCACCGTTCACATCCCGCCCCAGACCCGGAATCAGCACCAGCATCAGCAGCACGATGCCACCCAGAAACAGATAGGGTGACCAACGCTGCCAAGTCTGAATCGGTACCTGGAATGCCGCACCCGCAGCCGCCAGACCAATGGTCAGGAAGATGGCGTGACGGACCAGGAAGTAATTGGGATTACGGCCGAAGATCCGGCTGCCTTCGGCAAAGGCAATCGATGACGAATAGACCATCACCAGGCCAATCAGCAGCAGTGCCAGCGCACTCCAGACCAGCAGCGGATCGACTTCCGACTGCTCCTCGGGGGAATTGATGATACGCATCAGACGGTTCATGCGGCCTCCCCGTCTTTCAGGGGTGTACAACGGTTGAGCTGATGCACGGTATTCACGAAGACCTGTGCACGCTCGGCATAATTTCGGAACATATCCAGACTGGCACAGGCAGGCGACAACAACACCGTGTCACCCGGCTGCGCCTGATCGGCCAGCCAGCGTGTCGCGGCCGGCAAATCAGCGAAGCGTTCTACAGGAAGCAACGCCGGCAGCACTGCAGCGATTGTCGCCGCATCTTTGCCGATAAGTGCCACGGCACGACCGGCACGTTCGACCACAGACGTCAGAGGCGAGAAGTCCTGACCCTTGCCCTCGCCGCCCAGCAGCAGTGCCAGCTTGCGGTTCGGGTGTCGCGGGTCATAGAGACCATCAATCGCCGCCAGGGTGGCGCCGACGTTGGTCGCCTTGGAATCATCGACGTAACGCACATCATCCACTGTCGCCACCAGAGACACGCGATGCGGCAGACTGCGGAAGCTTTGCACGCCCGGCAACAGATCCGTGATCGTTTGACCGGCCGGCAGCGCATGACAGGCTAAAGCCAGTGCGGCCTGAACATTCAAGGCATTATGGCGGCCGAGTAGCGGCAAGCTGTCAGTTGCCACGAGCGACACGGTGCCCCGGACAATCAAGCCCTGGTCCAGACCGAAGTCACTGTCACGGGATGGCCTATCGTCGCCGATGCTCTGCGCAACGGACTGATCGAGGCCATAGGCATCAGCCCACAGGTCGGCACGGTTCCAGAGTGGATGCGCGCACTGTTGATACACACGACCCTTGGCACTGAGCCGCAGATATACGGAGCGGCCATCCTCTCCCCCGCGCTTCTCCACCAGCCCTGCATTCTTGAGGCGCATGACGGTGCGCACGGTCGCCGAATGCGTGAGCTGCAGGCCGTGCCGCAGA
>JALRGK010000171.1 GCA_023253415.1 Rhodocyclaceae bacterium | reverse complement strand
CAAGGCTTGGGCAGCACGGCGCCAGACATCGCTCAACTCATCCAACCCGACGAATTGCTGGAAAAAACCCATTTTTCTGCCGTCGCTGAGGGCAACCTCCTCGATCACCCCTCAGCCCAGCGCAAACAGTGGGTGGTCTGCGGCACCGAATCCCATGTCTGCGTCCAACAGACCGTACTGGACTTGCTGGCTGCCGGCCGTGACGTCGCGGTTGTGGAAGAAGCCATTGGCTCACGCCAGGCACGGGACAAAGCCTTGGCGCTGGAACGCATGCGCCAGCATGGTGCCAATATCGTATCGCGGGAAATGGTGGCTTTTGAATGGCTAAGCAAGGCTGGCACGCCAGCCTTCCGTAGCCTTCTCAAAGACTTTATCCGTTAAAGACGGCATCCACCTCAGGCTGCGTGGTGGGACGTAAAACCCGGGCAACCTCCTGGCCGTCTTTCATGAAGATCAGTGCTGGCCAGAGTTTGACTGAAAAGGTACGCCCTAGTCGCCGCCCTTTCCCATCCTCAATGCGCAGATGACGGACGCCGGGGTAACGCTTGAGTGCATCGGCAACCAGCGGCTGCACCCGCTGGCAATGCGGGCACTCATTAATACCAAACTCCAGCAACACACTGCCACGCATCGCATCTACTTCATCACGGGTGGGTTCAGGCATCTCAAAAGGCACAGGGGAAATCGTCATCGTGGCGCACTCCTCAACAGGGTAGCGCTATCATAACGCCCATGCAGCCCCATCATCTAGAACTCCTTGCCCCTGCCCGTGATGCCGACATCGGCATTGAAGCCATCAACCATGGGGCTGACGCCGTTTATATCGGCGGCCCCTCCTTTGGTGCTCGCGCCGCGGCCGACAACACGGTTCAGGAGATTGCCCGACTCACCCAATACGCGCACCGCTTCAATAGCCGTATTTTCGTGACGCTCAATACTATTCTGCGTGACGATGAACTGGAACCCGCCCGTAAACTTGCCTGGCAACTCTATGATGCCGGCGTTGATGCGTTGATTATTCAGGACATGGGGCTGCTGGAAATTGATCTGCCGCCGATTCAGCTACACGCCAGCACCCAAACCGATATCCGCACACCCGAAAAAGCCCGCTTTCTACAAGACTGTGGTCTCTCGCAGATCGTGCTGGCACGCGAACTGACCCTCGAACAAATTGCTGCCATCGATACGGCACTCGGCCCTAAAAACGCGCCCGGCCGCGCCACCCTAGAATTCTTTATTCATGGCGCGCTCTGCGTCGCTTACAGCGGTCTTTGCTACATCAGCCATGCCCACACCGGCCGAAGCGCCAACCGGGGAGACTGCTCCCAGGCTTGCCGCCTGCCGTATGAGGTGAAAGACACTCAAGGGCGTATTGTTGCGCACGACAAGCACGTGTTATCGATGAAAGATAACAATCAGAGCGACAACCTACGCGCACTCATCGACGCAGGCATTCGCAGCTTCAAGATTGAAGGCCGTTACAAAGACATGGCCTACGTTAAAAACATTACAGCACACTACCGCCTGTTGCTCGACGAGATCCTCGAAGAGCGCCCGGAGTTGGCTCGTAGCTCCAGCGGCCACAGCACCTTCAGTTTTAGGCCAGACCCGAATCAGAATTTCAACCGCGAATTCACCGATTACTTCGTCCAGGGTCGCAAAGAAGATATCGGCGCCTTTGATACACCGAAAAATCCGGGGCAACCCATCGGTTGGATTAGCAAAGTGCGGCCTGACCATTTAGAACTTACTACGGACCAGCCAGAGACACAAATCAACAATGGCGACGGCCTCTGCTACTACGATCTCCAGAAAACGCTTGTCGGCCTGCAAATCAATAGAGCAGAAGCCACTGCCCAGCCCGGTGTCTGGAAACTCTGGCCCAAAGACCCCATGGCAAGCTTCAAGGATCTACGCGCCGAAGTCCAGGTCAATCGTAACCGCGACATGCAATGGACCCGCACGCTGGATAAGAAGTCAGCCGAACGTCTGGTTGGCGTTTACCTCGCCCTCAGTGATCAGGGGGAAGGTGTACGCCTCGAACTCATGGATGAAGACGGCCACAGTGCCAGTGCCGTATTAGAAGGCCCCTTCCAGATTGCTAATGACCCGGTGCAGTCGGAAAGCAAGCTGCGTGACGGTTTACAACGCTTAGGCGATACCATTTTCAAACCAATCAACGTATCACTCGCGCTATCACAACCCTGGTTCATCCCGGCGTCACAACTGAACACGCTACGCCGTACCGCAGTCGATGCCCTCATGAACGCGCGAGCCGCTGCCTGGCATCGCTTACCGCGCGCAACGCCGGTGTCGCCGCCAGTCCCTTACCCCGAAGATTCACTCAGCTATCTTGCCAACGTGTTCAACCAGCACGCGCGGGACTTCTATGCCAAACATGGCGTCAAAGTCATTGACGCCGCTTACGAATCGCACGAAGAAGACGGCGAAGTCAGCCTGATGATCACCAAACACTGTGTACGTTTCTCGTTGAACCTCTGCCCCAAACAGGCCAAAGGCGTTACTGGTGTTCAAGGCACGGTACGCGCAGAACCGCTACAGCTGATCAACGGCAAAGAGAAGCTCACCCTGCGTTTTGATTGCAGACCCTGTGAAATGCATGTCATGGGCAAGATCAAACCCAGCGTACTCAGAGCCGCTGCAACCAGCCCCGTTACCTTCTACAAAACTCGACCAGACGCCAAAGGTGCACACTAGGGGTTACTAGGCCGCCTTTTAGCCAATAGTCGATCCAGCTGGTTGGCAAAGGCCTGTACATCAGACTTAGATAGGCCGGATGGTCCGCCGGTATCAACACCGCTGTTACGCAGACCTTCCATGAAGTTCCGCATGGTCAGGCGCCCTTCAATATTGCCCTGATCCATCAGTTCGCCACGCGAATCCAAAACGAGCGCACCTTTGGCAATCACCTGTGAAGCCAGCGGTATGTCCGAGGTAATCACTAGATCTCCTTGCGTTGCTTCTTGCACGATACGCTGATCTGCCACATCAAACCCAGCGGGCACCTGTAGCGCCCGAATCCAGGGTGATGGCGGCACGCGCAGCATCTGGTTGGCAATCAGGATCACAGACACCTTGGCACGATTCGCTGCCCGATAAAGCACTTCTTTAATGGCAATCGGACACGCGTCGGCATCTACCCAGATTCTCATGCATTCGCCCTAATGAAAAAGCCCCGACATCTGTCGAGGCTTTGAATGGAGATGGTGCCGATGGCCGGAATCGAACTGGCGACCTTCGCATTACGAATGCGCTGCTCTACCAACTGAGCTACATCGGCTCCAAGCCGAGCATTATAACAAAGTTTAGGGCAATGTCTCCCGTGTTGGCTGGCCGTTCTGTAGGAGCCAGCCCTGGGCTGCAAGATCCGGCCGAATTAAACGTGCGGGCAGCTGTAGCGTCTGAACCTCGCCGGTGGCCGATACCTCCCACTGCACGGTGACTTCGGTCGCAACCAGACCATCACCCAAGGCGGACAGGCTCCAGGAGCGCTGCATTCGCACGCCGTTCATCTGCGGCTCATCATTCCCCGCAGCGAGCTCTTGGCCCGCCGCCAGTTCAAAACGCAGTGACTCCAGTTTCTCTTCAGCCAGCCGGATGGCGTTGTCGTTCAACACGCTTTCGGCGGTGCCACCAAGCATGCCCATTTGCAATCGGGCCAGGCCCAGCAGGCCACCACCAAGGATGAGTAAGGCAATAAGTACCTCAATGAGACTGAACCCCTGCTGGCGAGCACGGTGCCTGATGATCATTCGCCGTCACTCCAACGGCCCGGTGCCGGCACAAAACGCCCTAGGTGCGTTTGGGCTGCTTGCAGCGCGGTCGGATGGTACGTATAGGTGCCGGTGTTTTCTATCACGAGGTCTTGTTCGGCAATGGCCGCACCTTCCAGTCTGCCTTGTACGAATGCCAGTCGGGTCGTCGGCGCCATGCTGTAGAGCACGCCTGTGATCCTTGCCGAACCTGTCAGTTCCAGCGGGCCGCTGGCGATCAAAACCACCGGTGCCGTAGCGGAGCCGATAGTACCGCTCGAAATGCGGGCGTTACCATCGATCCAGATGACCTGACTACCGGCTGCCGCCAGTGCGTTTCCGCACTCTCCACCACACCTGATGTGTTTAGCCGTTTTCTGGACAAAGTCTTTATCGGCCCCCATCCAGTACTGAAAAAACTGATCGGACGACATCTGTGCCAGCTGCTTGTCAGCAGCGATGCTTGCAGCATCCGGATGCACACCCGCAATCGTCTGGCGGATCACCGTATCTTCCACGGTGATAGTGCGCCCGGCGTGCAACAACATGCCGCGTGCCGCACTGGTTTGATTACTCAACATCGGTGCACCGGACGCGGTAATCGTGCCGCGGGCCGTGAGTAATGCATAGGGTATCCGGTGGATGCCCCCCAACATGGCCAGTGTCTGGCTGACGACAGCACGCCCCTGGGTTTTGTCAGACTCGCAACTGTTAACGCAGCCGGTACTCTGTAACTGGAGCCGGAGGTCTGACTGCCCCAGGCCCTGCCCTTTGATGCTAACGCTGGCCGTAAGCATGTCATTCAAAGACAGAGTATGCACTGGTGTCTGAATAGTGTCGTAAGTACCAACCCCTTTTTTATCCGCCAGCATCTGTGCCCGTTGTACCGGATCATTCAGTGCTGACACAACCACGGCCAAACCCGATTCGGCGGCGCTATACGCCAACCGATGGGTGTACCCGTTCTGTGTGATGCGCCAGTCTAGAAGCAGGTTACGTTGGGCAAACAACAGCATGAGGGCGGCACCGGCCAGAAGAATCAAGGCCACCGGCAGTACACCGGCACCACGTTGTTGCTGATACTTCATGGCGACACCACCGGGTTGCGCCATGTCACACGATCAACCAGGGTGCGTTCCATCTCAGGAGACCCTTTGATCTGCCCAATCAGCGTTATTTCGACCGACGGGATGCTGAGGTGGATCGCTCCGGCTTTAACAGTGGCTTGTTCTGCCTGAAAACGTAAGGCCGTGACCTGCATGAAGGCTGGATCCGTAATGGTTTCCGGTGCCGAAGCGGTACCGGTATGCATGAGCACGGTACCCGCTTTGGCATCGTGGCTGAATCGGCCACTGATGAGTTTGCCATCGGCTTCCTGGTACGCGTAGCTGATTTGCGAGCCACTCTGACCCGATGCAAATGGCTGCCCGTCGATCTGAGGTGGCGTGGGCTGATGCTGTATAAATCGGGCGGGTTGCCCAAGGTCCGATACGGCTTGAGGGTATTGATTCGCCCGCCGCATATCTTGCAGCATGATGTCCATGACCGTGCGCAGATCCTGCTCGAGACGCGTGACCTTGAGTAAGGTGGTATTGCTTTCCGTGAGTACGCCCATGAACTTGAGCACACCCGCCAGAACGGCCAAGCCCAGCACCATGGCAATCATCGTTTCCAGCAAGGAAATGCCCTGCTGAGCAGACCTGCGGAGATCAGCAGGTGCTGGTTTAATTTTGCCAGCAGACGGCTGGCTCATAACGTGTTTCCAGGCCTTTGACCTGCAAGAGCAAGGTACTGCAGGATATACCGCTCTGCTCATCGGTGTTTTGTGCATCGCCTGCCATGGCTTTGGCGGTCAGCGTGTAGTCTTGGCCGCCGTTAGGCTGCAAAGATAACTGATAGTGTTTGGCAACCGACGGCGCTATTGACCAATGGGCGGGCACGGCAGGTGCCGCTCCGATACGGACGAGTCGCTGTTTCTCGACCACCATCTGCATACGTAGCAATTCTGCTCGGGCATCGGCGCGGGCACTACGTTTCATGTAGCCGCTATAACCGGGATAGGCAATACCGGCCAGTAAACCAACAATGACCAATACGACCAGTAACTCAATCAGGGTAAAGCCCGTTGGCAACCGTCTGGCGGGATGCTCGGGCATTGCTTCAGACCTGGGGGCGTCGTTGCCGCTTCGGCAGAATGGTCATCACGTAGCCAGACAAGGCATACACCAGGAAAACACCGAACAACCAACCCGGAGGGTAGCTGGATACCAGCACCAGCGCCAGAGCAAAGGCCGCCACAACCACAAAGGGAACACTCTTGCGCAGATTGATGTCTTTAAAGGAGTAAAACTTGACGTTAGTCACCATGGTGACACCGGCAAAAATGGTAATCGCCGTCGCCAGCCAGGATACATCCGGCCCGGCGATGCCCAGGTCACCCATCACCCAGATAAAGCCAACGACGAGGGCGGCAGCGGCCGGGCTGGGCAAGCCCTGGAAGTAGCGCTTGTCGACGACTTCCAGCGTAGTATTGAAGCGTGCAAGACGAAGTGCCGCACCAGCACAGTAAAGGAAGGCCGCCATCCAGCCAAACTTACCCATGCCGCGCATGGCCCATTCATACACAATCAGTGCCGGCGCGGCACCAAAAGACACCATATCCGATAGCGAGTCGTACTCGGCGCCAAAAGCACTCTGGGTTTTGGTCATCCGGGCCACGCGCCCATCCAGGCCATCCAGCACCATGGCAATAAACACGGCAACGGCGGCTTGTTCATAGGCGCCATTCATGGCCTGAACAATGGCGTAGAAACCCGCAAACAACGCGCCTGTCGTAAACAGGTTCGGCAGTATGTAAATACCCCGACGTTTTACTTCAGGGTTAAACAGGGCTGTACGCGGTTTTTTTTCAGGGACCATGCAGCGTGCTTAATCCAGTTCGGCAATGACCGTGGAAGAAGCATACACCTTATCGCCGATACTGACTTTAACCTTGGCATCCAGCGGCAGGTAGAAATCGACACGGGAACCGAAACGGATGAAACCGTAACGCTCACCCGGGTTATAACGATCACCCACGTTGGCGTAGTTCAGGATACGGCGAGCCACCAGACCGGCAATCTGCACACAGGTGATGTCCTGACCGGCAGGCGTACGCAGGTGCAGGGCGCAACGCTCGTTGTGCTCAGAGGCTTTATCCAGAGCTGCATTCAGGAAGCTGCCCGCGACATACCACTTGCCAACCACTTCACAGGTCGTGGGAATACGGTTCGAGTGCACGTTGAACACGTTCATGAATACGCTGACTTTAAGCGCACGACGATTGAGCCAGGGATCATCGGCTTCTGCAACGACGATCACCCGACCATCGGCAGAGGACACAACACTGTTCGGGCCACCGGCAACGACACGCGGCGGATCCCGGAAGAACTGAACCACAAAAAGTGCGATTGGCCAGAGCAGCCAGGCCAATGCACTATCCAGAACCGAGGCCAGAACGGCCGCACCCACGGCCAGACCGATGAAGGGCCAACCCTCGCGGGCGAGAATGGGGTGCGGGTAGCTCATGGTTTATCCTTAGTTCTTCGACTGGTCGACCAACTTATTCTTGGCAATCCACGGCATCATCGCACGCAGCTGGGCACCAACCACTTCGATCGGGTGAGCGGCGTTCAGACGACGACGTGCCGTCATTTCCGGATAGTTGGTACGGCCTTCCAGGATGAAACGTTTGGCGTACTCACCGTTCTGGATGTTGCGCAGGCACTCACGCATGCCTTCACGCGCCTGCTCGGCGATCACGCGCTGGCCGGTGACATACTCACCGTACTCCGCGTTATTCGAGATCGAGTAGTTCATGTTGGCGATGCCGCCTTCGTACATCAGATCGACGATCAGCTTCAGTTCGTGCAGGCACTCGAAGTAGGCCATTTCCGGGG
>JALRGK010000092.1 GCA_023253415.1 Rhodocyclaceae bacterium | reverse complement strand
GAGATTTCCGGAATGCTCAACGTACCGGTGGCACCGTAGATCATCGACATACCGTAGAGCAGCAGACCAGAAGCCAGTGCACCCAGGATGAAATACTTCATCGCTGCTTCGGTCGAAGCCACGCTGTCACGGTTCATCGCCACCAGCGCATAAACCGACAGTGACAGCAGTTCAATACCCAGATAGATCGTCAGCAGATGGTTCGCCGAAATCATGACCATCATGCCTAGCGTGGCGAACAGAACAAGCACGTAAAATTCACCGCGACGCAGATCCGGACGTTGCAGGACATAGGGACGCGCATAGAACAGCGTAACGATCACGGTCAGATAAAGCACCAGCTTCAGCAGATCACCCATCAGGTCATCAACATACAGACCATTAAAGGCATACACCACCTCACCTGTGCTGGTAAACAGCGTAAGAATGGCGGCGCCTACCAGGGTGAGCAGACTCATGACAAAGGTCGGCGTTTGTGCCGGATCCTTGACGAACAGGTTCATCAACAGAATCAGACAGCCCATGGCCAGAACCAGTACTTCAGGGCTGGCTGTGATGAGATCGAGCACGTGGGGATTCATAATGACAGTTTCCGTTACTGGAGTTTGCTGATTGCTACGTGACGCAGCAGATCGTTAACCGAGGTATGCATGATGTGGGTCACCGGCTCCGGCCAGACACCCATGGCAATCGTAAAGAAGGCCAGGATAACCAGGATGAACAGCTCACGCTTGTTCACATCCACCATCTCAGCCACGTGATGACTGGTTATCGCACCGAAGATGACGCGCTTATACATCCACAGCGTGTACGCAGCACCGACGATCATGATGGTGGCTGTGATGGCGGCGATCCAGAAATTCACTTGCAGCGCTCCCAGAATCACCATGAACTCACCAACAAAACCCGATGTCGCCGGCAGACCGGCGTTGGCCATGGCAAACAGCATCATGAAAGCGGCAAACACAGGCATCTTGTACACAATGCCACCGCAATCGGCGATCAGGTGCGTATGGATGCGGTCATAGATGACGCCGATACAGTAGAACATGGCACCGGCCACAAAGCCATGCGAGATCATCTGGATCAGAGCGCCTTCAACGGCCAGCGGATTAAACAGGAAGAAGCCCAGGGTCACAAAACCCATATGTGCAATTGACGAGTATGCCACCAGGCGCTTCATATCGGCCTGAACCAGCGCCACAAAACTGATGTAGACAATGGCAATCAGCGACAGCGTAATGATCAGCCAAGCCAACTCATGCGATGCGTCCGGTACGATAGGCAAAGAAAATCGCAGGAAACCGTAGGCACCCAATTTCAGCGCAATGGCGGCCAGCACGATCGAACCCCCTGTCGGTGCTTCCGGGTGAGCGTCCGGCAACCAGGTATGCAACGGCCACATCGGTACCTTGACGGCAAACGCAATCAGGAAGGCCATGAAAATCGCCATCTGCGGACCCATCGGAATAGGCATCTGGTGCCAATCGAGGATCGAGAAGCTACCGCCCGAATAAATGAACAGATACAGTTGGGCAACCAAGAACAGCAGTGAACCAAGCAGCGTATACAGGAAGAACTTGATGGCTGCATAAACACGGTTATGACCACCCCAGATACCGATAATGAGATACATCGGAATCAGCGAGGCTTCAAAAAACACGTAGAACAGAATGCCGTCTAGTGCACAGAAAATACCATTGAACAGACCCGACATGATCAGGAACGCGGCATTGTACTGAGCCACCTTGAACTGAATGACCTGCCAACCAGCCAGCACGACGATCAGCGTAATGAAGCTGTTCAGAATAATGAACGGCATCGAAATACCGTCAACACCCAGGTGATAGTTAATATTGAAACGCGGAATCCATGGTGCCAGTTCAACAAACTGCATCACAGTCGCTTGCGCATCGAACTTGGTATACAGAGGGAACGTGATGACGAAACCCGCCAGAGCACCCACCAGGGCAAGAATACGCGTCAACCCGGCATTACTATCACGACCGACTGCCAGAATCAGCAGACCGGCCACGATCGGAATCCAGATGGCAAGCGAGAGTAGCGGGTAACCAGACATAGTCATTTCCACAAGATGCAGGAGCGCAGGTTAATCGTTAGATATCGAATCAGGTCGTGAAGAACCACAGAGTCAGCAGTGCAAATACACCGATGATCATCGTGAAGGCATACTGGTACAGATAGCCGGTCTGGAAATGACGGACAATGCCCGCAACCACACCGACCAGTTTGGCGGAACCATTCACGAAGAATCCGTCAATCAGCGTTGCCTCACCAAATCGGTTCAGAAAACCACCGAGCTTACGGGCGCCACCAGCAAATACCGCCATGTTGAAGGCATCGAAATAGTACTTGTTATCCATCAACGTGTAGAGGCCATGGAACTTCTTCTGTAGGGCAGCCGGAATTGACGGCTTCACCATGTAGAAGTAGTACGTCACCACCAGACCGGCAACCATCAGCCAGAACGGCAGGGTCGTCACGGCATGCAGTCCCATGGCGATCGGGCCGTGGAACTCTTCTTCCATGGCTGGCATCACCGAGATGGCCTTGTTCAGGTAGATTACACCATCAAAGAAGGAACCATAGAGCATGGGGTCAATGGCGTAATAGCCGATGATGACCGATGGGATGGCCAGCAGAATCAGCGGCAGCGTCACGACCCATGGCGACTCGTGCGGCTTATCGCCCGGCTGCAGACCATGATGGTGCTCGTCGTGGCCATGATCATCATGACCGTGTGCATCATGGGCATCGTGATGATCGTCATGCGCATGCGCTGCAGCTTGGGCAGCGGCTACGTGCTCGGCATCGTTCCAGCGCTCCGGACCATGGAACACGATGAAGTACGAACGCATCGTGTAGTAGGTCGTGACAAACACACTGGCGGTGACAGCGAATAAGGCGTAGCCATGGCCAGTAATGTTGGACATGTGCACCGCTTCAATGATCGAATCCTTCGAGTAGAAACCCGAGAAGAATGGGAATGCAATCAACGACAGCGAACCGATCAGGGTCGTGATCCAGGTAATCGGCATGTACTTCCACAGGCCGCCCATGTTACGGATATCCTGATCGTGATGCATACCGATAATGACCGAACCGGCACCGAGGAATAGCAGCGCTTTAAAGAAGGCATGCGTCATCAGGTGGAAGATTGCGATCGGATAGGCGGCAACACCCAGCGCCACCGTCATATAACCCAGCTGGGACAGCGTCGAGTAGGCAACAATCCGCTTGATATCGTTCTGGATCATGCCCAGGAAGCCCATGAACAAGGCGCCGGTGGCACCGATGATGAGCACAAAAGACAGTGCTGTTGGCGACAGATTGAACATTGGCGAGCAACGGGCGACCATGAAGATACCCGCCGTCACCATGGTGGCGGCGTGGATCAGTGCCGAAATCGGGGTTGGGCCTTCCATCGAATCCGGCAGCCAGACGTGCAGCGGGACTTGCGCCGACTTACCCATAGCACCGATGAACAGGCAGATACAGGTCACAGTCATCAACGACCACTGGGCATCGCCCCATAGATTGATCGTCTTGTCCGCTAAATTCGGGGCAGCCTTGAAGACTTCGGCGTAATCCAGCGTACCGAAATAAGCCAGTACCAGGCCAATACCAAGGACGAAACCGAAGTCGCCCACACGGTTCACCAGGAAAGCTTTCATGTTGGCGAATATGGCCGACTCACGGTTCATGTAGAAACCGATCAACAGGTACGAGACCAGACCCACAGCTTCCCAACCGAAGAACAACTGCATGAAGTTGTTGCTCATCACGAGCATCAGCATTGAGAAGGTAAACAGGCTGATATACGAGAAGAAGCGACGGAACCCGTCATCATCCGCCATATAACCAATGGTGTAGATATGAACCAGCAGGGAGACTGAAGTCACCACACACATCATCATGGCAGTCAGCGTATCAATCTGGAAGCCAACGCTGAAAGTGTAATCGCCACTGGTTGCCCAAGTGTACAGGTTACCGTTGAAGGTATGACCTGCCAGAACGTCTTGCAGCACCAGCAACGAAGCCACCAGCGAGATGGCTACACCCAGGATGGTGACACCGGCCGCAAACCAGCGCGGAATAACGCGGCAAAACAGACCTGATAAAGCAGCACCAGCCAGCGGGGCCAACGGAACAGCGAGGTAAAGGGTTTTCATGTCCATAGACGATTCCTGCTTAGCCCTTCATACGGTCAAGATCATCCACGTGGATCGTGGACAGATTGCGGAACAGCACTACCAGAATAGCCAGACCGATCGCCGATTCAGCAGCGGCAACGGCCAGGATAAAGAACACAAACACCTGCCCATTCAAATCCTGCAGGAAATGCGAGAAGGCAATAAAGTTCGTGTTGACGGCCAGCAGCATCAGTTCGATGGCCATCAGCAGAATGATCAGGTTTTTCCGATTCAGGAAAAGACCAATCACGCTGATGCCGAAAAGCACAGCCGCCAGGACGAGGAAATGTGAGAGGGTCAGCAAGGCAGTCTCCGGTTCGATCTCGGTCTGGGGTTACTTGGCGGCGCCGTCGCCGGCTTCCGGTGCAGGAGCGGCTTCAACAGCGGGTTGAGGTTTAACGGCGTCCATTTTCACGACACGCAGACGATCAGCCGCCTTGACAGCAACCTGATCAGCAATGACCTGCTTTTTCGAGTCTTTACGACCACGGAAGGTCAGGATAATGGCCGCAATAATGGCAACCAGCAGGATGGCAGCCGCCACCTGATCCGGGTAGGTGTATTGTGTATACAGTAACAGGCCCAGATCCTTGGTGTTCGACGAATCAGCCAGTTCCGGGGGCAGCGGTGTATCCAGCACCTGAAAGTACTGCCCACCCAGCACAATACTCATTTCCAGAATCATCAGGATGCCGATCAGCGAACCTAGTGGCAGATAACTCCAGAAGCCCTGACGCATTCGATCGAAGTTGATGTCGAGCATCATCACCACAAACAGGAAGAGCACCATCACCGCACCGACATAAACCAGGATCAGCACAATGGCGAGGAACTCGGCTTGCGCCAGCATCCAGACAGCACCGGCCGTAAAGAAGCTGAGCACAAGAAACATAGCAGCCACGACCGGGTTGCGCGCCGTAATCACGGCAAGACCGGAACCGACCAGAATGGCCGACAGCACATAGAAGAGGATCAGTTTGAATTCCATCTGTAATCCTTAGCGGTATGGGGCATCGCCAGCACGGTCTGCTGCGATCTGGGATTCATAGCGATCCCCGTTGGCCAGCAGCATCTGCTTGGTGTAGTACAAATCACCGCGGGCTTCACCGTGGTATTCGAAGACACGGGTTTCAACAATCGCATCGACCGGACAGGCTTCTTCACAGAAACCACAGAAAATGCACTTGGTCAGATCGATGTCGTAACGGGTTGTGCGACGGCTACCGTCATCGCGCTGATCTGATTCAATCGTAATCGCCATAGCTGGACAAATGGCTTCACACAGCTTACAGGCAATACAACGCTCCTCACCATTGGGATAACGGCGCAGCGCATGAAGACCACGGAAACGACGGCTTTGCGGTGTCTTTTCTTCCGGATACTGAACCGTGATTTTTGGCTGGAAGAAATACCAACCGGTCACACTCAAGCCCTTGCGGAGCTCTTTCAGGAACAGGCTATTAACAACCTGCTTGCTCTTGGTGACGAATTCGCTAATGGCACCCATGATCTTAATTCCAGATATTGAGCGGAGAAATCAGCCAGACGCCAACGACGACGAGCCAGATAATGGTCAGTGGAATAAACACCTTCCAGCCCAGACGCATGATCTGATCATAGCGATAGCGCGGGAACGTGGCACGGAACCACAGGAAAAGGAAAAGCAGTGCCGAGGCCTTAAGTGCCAGCCAGAAGAAACCATCTGGCAGGAAGCCCACGGGCGATAACCAGCCACCCAAGAACATCAGCGATGTCAGGAAGGCGATCAGAATCATATTGGCATATTCGGCCAGGAAGAACAGTGCAAACGCCATACCCGAATAGTCCACATGGAAACCGGCAACGATTTCCGATTCACCCTCGGCAACGTCAAACGGAGCACGGTTGGTTTCAGCCACACCAGAGATGAAGTAAACGAGGAACATCGGGAACAACGGAATCCAGTTCCACGAAAGGACGCCGACACCATAATCAGCAAACAACCCTTTGGCCTGACCGTTCACGATGTCCGACAGATTCAGGCTTTGCGATACCATCAATACACAGACCAGCGCAAAACCCATCGCAATTTCATACGATACCATCTGGGCAGCACAACGCATGGCACCGAGGAATGCGTACTTAGAGTTCGAGGACCAACCGGCCAGAATCACACCGTAGATACCGACGGACGAGAGTGCCAAAACAAAGAGCAACCCGGCATCAATATCTGACAGCACCAAGCCATCGGCAAACGGGATCACCGCCCAGGCAACCAGTGCCGGTGCAATCGACAATACCGGAGCCAGAATGAACAAGCCCTTGCTGGCAACTGTAGGAACAATACTTTCCTTCAGAAGGAGCTTCAGACCATCCGCAATCGGCTGCAACAGACCCCACGGGCCGACACGGTTCGGGCCGATACGGATCTGCATGTAACCAATGACTTTGCGTTCAAAGTACGTCAGGTACGCCACTGCCAACAGAAGCGGCGCAACGATGCAGACAATCTTGACGACTGACCAGACGAGTGGCCAGCCTGCCCCGAAAAGGTTTTGACCTACTTGAATCAGGGCATCCATCAGACACACTCCACAACGATCATGTCACTCAAACCACCGATGGTCGCCGTCGACGGATGCGCGGCAGCAATACGCACACAACCATCCGGCACGGTGTTATCCAGAACCGCATTCAGTACGGCAACGCCTTCGCTCCCCTTGACTCGCACCGAACGGCCATCGGCGGCACCAACACCAGCCAGCGTGGCCGCATTCATACGAGCAACCGGTACTTGAGCATCACGTGTCTTCTGCAGCGATGGCGCACGACGTACCAGCGCATCAGCAAAATAAATGGGCACATCGGCGATACGCTGTAAGCCCGAACCCTGCACCGGCGTCGGCACCGCAGCGGTCACCGGCAGCATACGTGCCAAGACTCCTTCGGGTAACGTACCTTCAGCGCCCAGGATCTCATTGCGGACTTCTTCACTACTCATATAGTCGAAGCCTTCGACGTTGAGCAGATTACCGAGAACACGCAGCAGCTTCCAACCCGGTCGCGACTGACCTGCCGGACGGACAACACCGACAAAGGACTGGGCACGACCTTCGCCATTGACGAAGGTACCTGAGGTTTCGGTATAGGGTGCCAGCGGCAGCAAGACATCGGCATAGGCCAATGCGTCAGCATCCTTGAAGGTTGCGAACTGCACCACCATCTCGGCAGCGTTCAGAGCACGCAGTGCCTGAGCCGGATTGGCCACATCGAGTGACGGTTCACAACCGAACAACACATAGGCCTTACGAGGTTCGGCAAAGAGACGGGCAGCATCGCGGCCACCCTGCTGCGGACAAGCCTTGGCGATGTAACCACCAACCGAGTTGGCAGCCTCACCGACCGTACCGGCCGAAGCACCCGTCATCGTAGCCAGCTCACCGGAAAGCTGTTCCAGTAGCGAATAATCCGGATGCTGTTGCGCCAGATTACCCAGCAGAATGGCGCGCGGCGCACTGTCGGCATCACCGATCAGCGACATCGCAATCTTGCGCTCGAGTTCACCAGCGTTACCGGTGGCAGCCAGCGCCGATGCTTGAACACCCTTGATCTCAGCCGCAGCACGAACCACACCGGCCAACGCTGCAACCAGCTGACCCGGCGGCGTATAGATCATGCCGGCATGCTTGATCAGCGAATCATCGCTGGTCACATTGACCGAGTACACTTGAGCACCGTTGCGTGCGGCGTAGCGCAGACGTTGAGCCACCAGCGGTGCATCCTTGCGCAGGAAAGCACCTACGATCAGAGCCGCATCCACGTTGCTCAGATCGGCCAGCGGCAGACCTAGCCAAGGTGCAGCGCCCGGACGCAGTGCATCAGCACGGAAATCCTGCTGACGCAGACGGAAATCGATATTGTCTGAACCCAGGGCACGCGAGATACGGCCAGCAAGCGCCATTTCTTCCAGCGTGGCATGCGGGCTAACCACCGAAGCGATCTGGTCAAGCGGTTCACGGGGCAGGAGGTTCCGGCGACCGGCGTTTCCATCGGTGTTGACCGCCTTCTCGCTGCGCTCCGCGCCAAGGGCCGGATCGGGCAAGACGCCGCCGCTGGCCCCGTGGTCGTCACCGTGATGGACCG